>JBLYYW010000069.1:0-5020 GCA_048550155.1 Acidimicrobiales bacterium
AGCGCGCTACCCAACAATAGAACCGTCACGAAAACAAGCCTGGCCAGTTTCATCAATTGCCTCCGTCGTCGGCCTCTTAAGCCTTTCGTGCGCCTAAGAACGCGAGTACGTATCCGGCGTATGCAATGAGAGCCCCGATCACAGTGGCGGCACCATTGTCGAGAACGCCGCTGCGGATCTCCTCGATTATCTCGACTCCACCAACAGCAGCAAGCCCATAGGCCGCCAGCTTTATCAGCGAATCCGATGGGGCGACCGCCGACAACGAATCGGGGTCCAGACGAGGCAGCACCAGTATCAAGATTGCTAGAGCTACGGCGATACCGGTTACGAAGTGATCCTCGGTGATGATCTCGAATACGAACCACGAGCCGAGAACCAGCATCGCCCCGATCGAGATGAGCCCCTCACCCGATGCGTCGGCCAACGGATTGCTATTGACCGCGCTCGGTCCACTGTCTTCAGACATTGCTTCTCCCCTCACAAAATGCCTGAGTCAGAAACTACACATTTGCCCGGTGGCATGGGTGATTGTGCGCCGTATCAACACGAAAACGACCTGTTATCGGCCAGTGTGGTTCCCGACGGGTTCCAAGAACTATTTCGCGTATTTCTGATGTTTGCGGCGTATCTTCTTAGGAAGACCCAAGGAGTCACCCCTGAAACAACGACAGTACGAGGACTTCGATCTGGCCATCGAAGATATGGGCGATGGCCAATTTCGGGCGCGGGTCTTGGACTCACCGTCCGGTCAAGCGAGCACCGAGTTCGAGCTGCCGTTTTCGGAGATGGAGCTCGAGAACTTCCTGCTGAAGATCGGCCGCCCTCGCACCGGGACCCGTCGGCTCGAATCACCCGAGACCGAAGCGGCCCGAGCTTTCGGAGGCCGTCTCTATGACGCTGTGTTCGCCAGCGACGTCGGCATGCAGTGGGCGCGCAGTGTTGATGCAGCCGAACGGGACAACAGGGGCCTGCGGTTGCGGCTACGTCTTTCGGAGGCACCCCAGTTGGCAGACCTGCCCTGGGAGTACCTCTACTCACCGACCAGCGACGACTTCGTTGTTCTCTCGTCGTGGACCCCGGTGGTGCGTTACATCTCGCTGGACAAAGGTGCACCGCCGCTTCAGGTGGCGCCACCGCTGCGCATGCTGGCCATGGTTTCGAGCCCCACGGACTACCCACCGCTGGATGTAGAGGCGGAGTGGGCTCGGCTTGATGAGGGTCTTGCTGAGATCGTCGACGCCGGGTTGGTCGAGATTCATCGTATGGAGAACGCCACCCTTCGTGAGCTACAGCGGGCACTCCGTCGCCAGGACTACCACCTGTTCCATTTCATCGGGCACGGGGGCTTCGATGTCGCCGCCGACGATGGCGTGCTGATGTTGGAGACGGCTGAAGGGAGGGCGCGTGAGGTGTCGGGGCGGCAGTTGGGGACGATCCTCGACGATGCCAGGACCATCCGGCTTGCGGTGCTGAATGCGTGCGAAGGCGCCCGCGCCTCCGGAACCGACCCGTTTGCCGGCGTTGCCCAGAGTCTGGTGGCCCGCGGCATCCCGGCCGTGGTCGCCATGCAATTCGAGATCACCGATCGGGCCGCCATCGTTTTCGCCCACGAGTTCTATACCGCGATTACCGACGGGATGGCCATCGAGGGGGCGGTAGGCGAGGCCCGCCGAGCCATCTTTGGCTCGAAGAGCGATGTCGAGTGGGGCACCGCCGTCCTCTACATGAGGGCCGAGGATGGGCGGCTGTTTGACATGAAGGCGCTGCCCGAGCCGACGTTGGTAATGGAAACACCAACGGTGGTGATGGAGGAGGACATCCCCGTCGTCGTCACTCCCGACGAGTTGCCGACGGTTGAGATACAGCCGCCTGTTGCTGAGACGGTGGCCGAGGCCGAGCCTCCGCTACCAGTTGTCGAACCTCCGGTTGTCGAGGTGGATCCAGCACCGGTTGCACCGCCGCGACCCGAGCCGGTCGTCGAGCCAAGCCCTACGGTGGCCGGATTTGGGGCCAAGTACGGCAGGATGGCGGGCATCGGGCTCCTCGCTGCGGTGGTACTGATTGTTCTCGGGATCAACGCGTTCGGTGGCAACGAGCCGGGAACCACCCTGGGTCCCATCGTTGAGCAGCAGATAGTCGACTCGGACCTGGTGATCGCCACCCCAACCACCGATGTCGTGATCGATGGCGATCTCAGCGAATGGGCGGCGTTGCCGACTGCATACCGGCTGCAGCACCCGGTGACCAACAATCTCTCAGATGACCGTTTGGGTAACGATTCGATAGGGACGCTGTGGACCGCATTCGACGGAGCGGCCCTATACGTCGCGGTGGACGTCGTCGACGATGTTTACTCGCAAGCGAACGAGGGCAACCAGATCTGGCGAGGGGATGCCCTCAACATCAACCTGTTCTCCAACGCCTTCAACGAGGTACCGGCCCGGCCCGACCCGCTCACGTTCCAGCTCACCATGACCCCGCTATCCCAGGTCACCGGATCGGCGGGGGTGGTGCTGTTCGTCGGGAACGGAGACGGCTTCGCCGACAACACGACTGACCTGCCGATCACCATTGCCGGGGGCGAGACTGCTCAGGGTTGGCGGCTCGAAGCCAGAGTGCCGTGGTCGGTGTTCAAGATGGACGGACCGCCACCACGACAGCTGGATGCGGCTCTATTCGCAGTGTTCGACAACGACGGTGAGACGGTTGGCGACGTGCCGGTGCAAGCCGCCATTCTCACCAACCTTCCCGACGCTGGCTTCCAGGATCCACAAACCTGGGGAAGCTTCAACGTCGAGTAGCGGCTACTCCGGCCCGGCGGCCCACACGAGATCGGTCAGCTCGGCAGTCTCGCTGGCGACCGCGACTCGATAGATCCCAGGACTGAGCGGCGGTGTCGTGGCGACGTGCCACTCGACATCTTCGATCAGTGAACCGGACCATGCCACGACGCCGCTGTCGGCATCAGTCACGGTGGCAGTCAGGCCGGTGTCGCGGCCGCCGGTGGGGCGACCGGCGATGCGTAGGCCGGCGGCGGCGTCGACAAGATCGGGGAGATCGATGCTGATACCCGCGTAGCGGTCCCGGAATGCTCCTAGGTCGATGTCGGCCCCAGTGATGATGCCGGTCACCTGGGTGAGGGCGTTCTCGGTGTTCTGGATCGAGCTGTGCACGGCAGGGGAGAAGACCCCGTCGGCGGCGTCAGTCATCTCGATGGGCATCGCCGACACCCGGGGCACGGTGCCGTCACCGCTGTGGTCACGACCACCGTGGGTGCGCAGCAAGGTCACCGCGTCGCCGTCGAGGCGAGCGCTTTGCAGTGTGGGCTGGCCGATGCCCACGATGGGGTGAATGCGGTACCCGCCATCGGCGTACTTGGAGTCGGCGCTGTGCTGCTCGACGGCGTATTCGATGCTGCGATGAAAGGCGAGGGCCTCGGCCGCCCGCACCTGGTCGATCCCGGGGATCTCGATTTCGGCGACACGCAGGAGCGCGCCTTCAGTTTCGATTGCCGGGTAAATGGGGAGCAGTTGATAGACCGAGGTGAGTGATCGGAGGAAGTCGGTGAGGTCGATGCCGATCGGGCCGAAGCCCCGCTTCATGCCGCTGACCAGGAAGTCAACGGCGTTGAGCGAACCTCGATAGGGCGTGCCGAATGTGATCAGCGCCTTTGTGTCTTTCCACCCGTCGTACAACTCCAGGTAGGCACGGGACACGAGGCCGCCCATCGAGTGGGCGAGCAGGATCAGCTGGGCGGCAGTGTTGCCGCTGCTCTCCCGCCAGTTGGCCAGCCAGTCGTGGGCTTGGCGGGCAAGACGGCGGCCGTGGACTCGGTTGTCGCGGCGCCAGTCGTAGGGGAACTCGAAGTAGTTCTGCCCGTCAACCAGTTCGAACCGCTCGTGGAGTTCCTTGGCGATCGCTCCGTAGCCATCGATCTTCCAGAGACCAGGGACGAGGTGGAGGTCGGGGAGGAGGCCGGTGGCGACCACACCGTCGCCAAGGTCGTCGGTCTCGGCATCGTCACCGTGGAGCTGCAGCTTTTCGATCGACTTGCCCATCGACAGCAGCCCGCGGAACGCGGCTCCCGCCGACATTGCCCAAACGTCCTTGCCGTCCCGCTGCAACACCGACCCGAGGATGCCAGGCAAGAGAACGATGACATCCTTCATCGGTTCTCTTGCCATGGTTCCCTCCTCCCATTCGAGACTACGCCTCGTTGAAGCGGAACGTGTACCGGGCCAGGGCAAGTCCGCCAACGATCCAGGCCGCAATCAACATGAGTTCAGAACCGATGTCGGTGATGCCCGCGCCTTGCAGGGCGATGGCCCGCATCGAGTCGATGAGTGGTGTCAGTGGCAAGAGATCGGCGATCGGTTGGAGCCATCCCGGCATCGATTCGATAGGGAAGAAGCTCCCCGACAGGAACATCAGCGGAGTGGTCGCCAGCCCTGCCATGTTGTTGGCCGCATCAACGCTTCCCGAGACCCCGGCAATCGCAAAGCCGAGAGCGAGGAAGATCAGGTTGCCAAGCGTCGAGATGATGAACAGCAGCGGCCATGAGGACCCGAGGCTGCCTCCGAGGAGCAAGCCAATCATCATGATGATCCCGGTCTGCACCGCCGCAAGCACAAGCCGAGCCCCGACCTGCCCAACGATGAACCTCGAAGCCGGCAGCGGCGTAACCACGATCCGTTTCAGGATCTTCAGCTCCCGATACCGAGCCACCGAAGCCGCCGTACCGACCATGGCAAAGTTCATGAGTCCAATGGCGAGCAGTGCCGGCAGCACATACTCGAAGTAGTCGACCCCAGCAATGGCCCCTTCGGCCTCAAAGCTGACATCGAACACCGCAAATGCCATCACAAAGACGACCGGAAAGATAAGTGCCATCAGGAACGCGGTCTTGTCCCTAACGAGCATTTTGATACTGGAAGTAAAGAGTTGAGCGGTCTGTGTCATGTGAGTTTCCTTTTGTTGTAGTCGGGGAGGGGAACGTTCTCCCCCTCCCGGTCTGGTC
>JBLYYW010000070.1:0-2592 GCA_048550155.1 Acidimicrobiales bacterium
CGGCGGCGCCTTCTCACTGGATACCGGCTGGGGCTCGGGTGGCACTCCCGGCTTTTACGGTGGCTTCGGTCGTGAGAATCCGTCAGATCTCTCGGGCACCGAGTACTTCAACTTCTGGATCAACCCTGCCGGTGGCCAGGAGTACACCCTCGAGATCAATCTCCAGGACGACGACAACGGTGACAACGCCGCCACCCCTGCAGATGACGACGAATTCCAGTACAACTGCGTCGTATCGGCGGCCGGCGCCTGCGCGGTAGCCGGCGGCGGCTGGCAGCTCATCTCGTTGCCGCTGGCCGACTTCTTCGACGACAACTCGTTCTTCACGGGGGGCAACGGCGTGCTCGATCCAACCCCTGCGTCCGCTGGCGGCAACGGTGAGCTGATCAACGTGGTGATCGCAGTCATCGGCGGAGGCTCCGACGTCAACTTCGCCACCGACTACTGGAACTTCACCACCGAATCGCCTGACAGCGGTGGTCCGGTGGAGGGCACGATCATCGACGACTTCGAGAGTGGTGTGGCGCCCGGAACCGCGTGCCCGGCCGGCGGCCTACCGCTCGGTTTCTGCACGTTCAACGGCGCCGGAAGCAGTGTTTCGCTCTCCAACCCGGCAACGCCGCCCGCGCCGGAACTGCCTGCGGTTGGGACCCCGAACAGCGTTCTGCAGATGGATGTCGACTCCACGTCGTTCGCCGGCTTCATCCACGGCTTCTCGAACCCGCCGACGCTCGATACCTGGATTCCCCAGGACTGGTCGACCAGCGAAGGCATCTCGATGTGGTTCCACGGCACCGGCTCCGGCAGTCAGCTCTTCATCGACATTCTCGACAACCGGAACCCGGGCTCGACCACCGACGACGCCGAGCGGTTCACCGTTCCCTTCGTCGACGACTTCACCGGCTGGCAGCAGCTCGAGTTTCCGTTCTCCACCTTCGTCCGCAAGGAGATCGGAAACGGGGCTCCCAGCGACGGCCTGGGGCTGTTCGAGATGCACGGCTACGCAATCGGTGCTTTGAACACGGGCGGCCCGCGGACCTACTTCGCAGACAATGTGAGCCTGTACGGCGAGGCCGAACCACCTGCACCGGCGGTGAACTTTTCGATGCAGAACACCTTCATCGAGGAGGGCACCACCGGCGACGTCGGCGTCAAGCTGAACCGTCCTCTGGGACCGAACGATCCAGGTCAGGTCAGCATCGACTTCGCCACCGAGCGGTCCAACGCCGTACCCGGTGAGGACTTCACGCCCACTTCCGGCACGCTGACCTTTGTCAACGGTGGACCGACCGAGTTGTTCTTCCCGGTCGAGACCTTCGACGACACCAAGTTCACCGGCGATCTCCAGATCGTCATCCGGCTGACCAACCCGGTCGACGTGGAGCGCGGTGCCCTGTTCCAGGGTTCGGTGCTCATCGACGACAACGATCCGTTCGATCCCAAGTTGCTCGACGATTTCGAGCAGGGTGCGTTCCTCTGGGATACCGAGGGGCCAGCCTCAATCGAAGCCGTCCGATCCGAGGCCTCCGATCCCGGTGCTCGTCCCGAACAGGATGCCGTCGAGAACATCGGGGTGGCATCCGTGCCGCTCAGTGTCGACATCGTCGTGCAAGGTCGGGTCTGTGAAAAGGGAAACGGTGTCATCCCGGTTCATCTGCTCAGCACCGCCGACTTCGATGCCACCAGCGTTGACGCATCCACGGTGAGGTTCGGCGAAGCGGGCGAAACACACGTCGACAAGAAGACCGGCGAGGCGACGCGCCACGTCGATGACGTGAACGGCGATGGGCTCGACGACCTTGTGTTCCACTTCCGCTTCAACGAAACCGGGTTCGACTGTGACCCCACCTCGACCCCCTTCAACGGCATGACCGAGAACGGGCAGGCGGTCACCGCCGGCGGGTCGGACGCAGCCCTGGTCCGTGACTTCCCGATCGGGCAGGACTGGACCGGCACCGAAACCCTCGACTTCTGGTTCCAGGGCGGCGGTGGCGGTGATGAGGTCATCGTGACGTTGAAGGACAATCGGGCCTCAGATCCCGGACCAGCTGGCTGGAGCCTGGCGTGGGCTGATGAGTTCGACGATCCCGCCGGCACTCCGCCGAACCCGGCCAACTGGGCCTACGAGCTCGGCGACACCACCCCCGACGGCAAGAACGGGTGGGGCAACGAAGAGCTGCAGTACTACACCGATGATCCGGCTAACGCACAGACCGACGGCAACGGCAACCTGGTGATCACGCTCGACGAGGCCGATGGATCACAGGAGTGCTATTACGGCCCGTGCGAGTTCGAATCGGCCCGCCTGATCACGCAGAACAAGGCCGAGTTCGCCTACGGCCGGATCGAGTCGAGACTGCGGGTCCCGACCGGCGGTGACGGTCTGTGGCCGGCGTTCTGGAGCCTCGGAACCGACATCACCTACAACCCGTGGCCTGGTGCTGGCGAAATCGACTTCATGGAATATGTCAGCAGGCTCCCGAACGAGATCTTCGGCACCATCCACGGCCCCGGCTACAGCGGCGGAGCCAGCTTCGGCAACATCTACGATTTCTCCCCGACCCGAGTCGATGAGCAGTACCACACGTTCAC
>JBLYYW010000071.1:0-2810 GCA_048550155.1 Acidimicrobiales bacterium
CAGGGGCTTCCGCCTCTGCCCATCACATCCCGAGTGTGGCTCAGTCGTGGGAGACAGCCGGATGCGCGACCAGCAGATCAAGGAGTCGAGAATGTCAGTCTCACCACATGATGACCGCTCCAGCGTAGATACTCGACTTCAGCAAAGGCTTCGGGAGACTGTCGATCGGTTGGGAAGGGAGTTCTCAGACCAGTTCACCGTGGACACATTGGAGCACTACGTTCAGGACTCCTATTCAGAGCTGGCTCGGAAGTCTCGAGCGCTGACCCGCCTCCCCGAGTTCGTCGAGCGCTTCGCCTTTGATCGGTTGCGGGCGCTCGCCAAGACAACAGAGGAGCCGGCTGCCTTGTCACCCGATGTCCTCTTCGTGTGTCAGCGCAACGATGGAGCCTCCCAGATGGCAGCCGCACTGTTCAACCGAGCCTCAGGCGGCCGTGCTTTTGCTCAATCGGCCGGCCGGGAACCCGCCGACAAGATGGCTGCTGTCGTTGTCGCGGTGATGCACGAGATCGGGATCGAGATGTCGGGTCAGTTCCCGAAGCCGGTGACGCCTGAGATCGAGGCGGCTTCCGACATCATCATCACGATGGATGCACATGACGATGTAGCCGTGGTGGAGGGCAAACACTTCGAGGCCTGGCGCCTGTCACACCCGGTGACCGGCGATATCGAGTCTTTCCGATCTCTCAGAGATGAGATCAGCGAGCGAATCGATGAGCTCATCGCTCGGATCATCCCGACCGGTGTTCGTACAGGAAGCGTCTCCTTCAACCTCGACCTCAACGAGCTGCATAGTGCGCTTTCGAAGATGACACGACGTGTGGTTGAGCTGGCCCAGCGTCTGGGTCCGGCCGTCCTCGATTCTGACCGGCTTGCGCTCGAGATGCTCATCGAGGATGACGCCGCCGTCGATGCAATGGATGCAGAGCTGACCTCGCATGTGTTCGAGCTGATCGCACTACGGCAACCGGATACCCGAGACCTTCGTGCCATCCTGTCGGTTCACGACACAAGTCTGCATCTCGAGCGGATTGCTGACTGCGTCGTTGATGCCGCCCTAGCCGCCCTCGGCGAGGGAGTAAGGCTTCCCGAGGCCGTCGGGGAGATGGCGAGTCGAGTGGCCGAGTCGACCGATCTTGCGATGGAGGTTTTTCAGGAAGGAACCATCGACCGGGCCCATGAGGTCGAACAACAGGTCAAGGTACTCGAAGGGGAGCGCCAACAGCTGCTGCTCGAATTGATGGACTCTTCGACGACCACTGATCGATCATCCGCACTAGGAGCCGACCAAGCCGCGCTTGCATTGAAGCGGGCGGGCGAACATGCGCTCGACATCGTCGAGCAGGCGCTTTTCGCAGCCACGGGCCAACGCAGCGAACTCGGGCGGTCGTAACCAGATTCTGCGCAAGCTGACCTGGCAATTGGGAACTAATGCTCTCCCCAGATCCCTGCTTCCGGAGCGCGATAGAGGTGTGAACATCTCGAGTTTGCTCGGTCGATACCGTCGAGCGTTGCTGAACGTGTTCTTGGCCTCGATCGCGGTCAATGCGGTACTCGGAATCTGGGCGCTCCTGATCGACGACTTCGGCCAGACCCAGGGAAAGGTACTGGCCACGAGTTTCCTGGTATCAGCCATGATGCTCAGCATCCTGGTCAACGGTTCCCCACTGGAGAAGCGACTGCTCTGGCCACTTCCGGTGCTCGCCGGAGTATCTGCGGCCTTCGGGTTTGTGATCTTCATCGTGATGGTCTGGACCGAGATGGATGAAGCGACCCCGTTGAAGCTGGCGATCTCGGCACTGGTGGTTGGTGCCGGTGGCACGCTGGCCGGGCTCCTTCAGCTTTTCTCGCTGCGAGCTGCGCATGAGCCCCTGCGACGCGCCAATCTCGCCGTCGTCATGATGCTGGTTCTCGCAACTCTGTCGGCAATCTGGTTCGAGCTGGACGCCGAATGGTTCGTTCGCTTCATCGGGGTGCTGAGCGTCCTGGCTGCGGCGATGACCCTGGCCATTCCTGCTCTCGCGAAATTCCTCCCGCCGGAGCCGACACCGGTGGCAGGTGGCGCAGGCGTTCGTTTCTGCCCATGCTGTGGTGAGCCTCTCGAAGCGAACCGGGGCGAACTGGATGCCCAAGGTACATGTGGGCGCTGCGGGGTCCGCTTCGTCGTCTCGGTCGAGGTGCCGACCCAAGAACCAACGGTTGCGGCGATGACCAACTAGGACCTTCGGCCCTTTGCCGGGACACCGATCAGGATGACGCTTGTTTGGTGGACGCTCCGAGCCGACCGGTCGTGACTCTCGATCTCGACGGTTTGGACAAACTGATCAGTCTGTTGGGTGAGCGGGGGTACGACATCTGGGCCCCGGTTGTCAACAACGGTGTCATCACCCACGACCGAATCGAGTCGGTCAAGGAGCTCCCGGTCGGCTGGACCGACGATCAGGCCCCAGGGCGATATCGCTTGGTACCGAGGACTGATGGCTCTCGATTCGGGTACGCGGTGGGCCCGCAGTCATTCAAAGGCCTCCTCCATCCGCCAAAGACCCAGGTGTGGTCGATGACTCGGGATGAGACTGGATCGCTGAACATTCGGATGGTTCAGCCCGGGGCCGCGCCGATGGCGTTCCTGGGCGTACGGCCCTGTGAGTTGGCAGCGATCGGAAAACAGGACCGGATTCTGCGGGAGGGACCCCACGTCGATCCCAGCTATGACGCGCTGCGTTCCTCAGCTCTGATCATCGCCGTCAACTGCAGCGACCCCGCCGCGACCTGCTTCTGTTCATCGATGGGTTGTGGGCCGGCTGCGGATG
>JBLYYW010000072.1:0-11140 GCA_048550155.1 Acidimicrobiales bacterium
CGTTCAACGCACCCAGCAGGCCTCCTCCGCCGAGCACCCCTCTCGCATTCCATCCTTCCAGCAGCGACAGGGGAATCACGATCCACAGCAGGCTCAGGAACATCACGCGCGGTCGATAACGAAGCGCGGCGAACGCACCGTCGATCAGATCGATGACGCGGAGTGGACGATCCGTGACTGCGACGGCCTGCCGCTCCGTTTCCACCGCTCCAGTGTCGCCGCTCCGCAGCCATCAGTGGCGGAGCCTTGTTACCGTTTGCGGCTGTGAAAGCGCAGACAGGTCCGTATCCGCCCGGGTTCGGGCCTTCAAGTTATGGAACAAGCTTCGCTGACGTCTACGACCAGTGGTATTCAAATATCAGCGACGCCGATGCCACAGCGCGGTTCATGGCCGACCGGTGCGACGGTAGGACCATCCTCGAGCTCGGCGTGGGAACCGGGCGACTGGTCAGCGCCCTCCAGGGGATCGGTCTGACGGTCGTGGGGCTCGACAGCTCGGCGGCCATGCTCAGGAACTGTGCTGAGGACACACTTCTGGCCGTGGCTGACATCTCGACGATCCCTCTCCGAACCGGTGCCGGTCTCGGTGGGGCCCTGTGCGCCTTCAATACACTCTTCAATCTGCCGACGGCCGGCTTGCAGCAGGCGGTGCTCGCCCAGGCGGCCTCGGTTGTCGGTGGCCCGGTGGTCATCGAGGCGATGACGGGGGCGGGACTGGCCGAGGCGGAAACCCAATCGATCGGGGTTTCCCGCCTGACGTCGGATTCGTTGGTGCTGGCCGCCACCATCGTGAACCATGAGGCTCAGACGATCACCGGCCAGCACGTCGACATCACCGAAGCCGGCATCAAGTTGCGCCCTTGGCATCTCCGCTGGAGTACACCCGCCGAACTCGACGCGATGGCGGCTCGGGCCGGGCTGCGACTGGTGGAGCGTTACGCCGACTGGGATGAGAATTCCTTCGAGGATGTGAGCCGAAACCACGTCTCGGTCTATCGGAGACAGTCCGCTGCAGCTACAGAATCGGTGTGAGCATCAATTCGGCTCCAACGAGACCCAGGGCGCCAAACAACACGACCGTGGCCAAGGCAGCGGGAACCACCATGTTCTTGGGAAGCACACCACGCTCGGGGAGCCAGACGAGGACCCCGGCGATGATCGCTCCGCCGATCATTCCGCCGAGGTGGCCCCAAAACGAGATTCGCCCGAAGCCAAGATCGACGATGTTGGTGAGGATCGGGAGCGCGAGATTGAGAACGACCAACCCGAAAACAGGGCTCTGGCGCACGTCGAAGCCCCGGATTCGATAGATCGCGCCCATTGCCCCGGCCAGTCCGAGTACGGCTCCTGAGGCCCCGATGGCCCCTGACGGCCAGTTGAAGAACGTGACCGCGGCAGAGCCCCCCAACATTGCGCCGAAGTAGATGAGCAGGAACTTGAATTTGCCGAAGGCGCGTTCCAACTGAGGCCCAAGAATCCACAGCAAGTACATGTTGAAGCCGATGTGAAACAGAGACGCGTGGAGAAACCCAGCCGTCACCATTCGCCACCACTCGCCCTGGGAGACCGTGAACCCGGAGACGAACCCGCGGTTGGTTATGTCGGTCGTCTGTTGAACAAAGAAGGTCACGACATTCAGAGCAATCAGAACGATCGTCGCCTCCGGCCTGAACGCCAGCTCCCGCGCGGTGTAGACCCGCTGACCGGCTTCTGCCACGCACACCGGACAATGAAAACCCACCGAGGCCGACGTCATGTCCTGGGTACAGATCGGGCGATCGCACCGCTGGCATCCAGTGGCTGCCGGACGGTCAGGGTGGCGATAACAACGGGTGTTTTCATCGAGCACTATGAGTGACCTTTCTTTGCACCGAATAGTCGCAAAGCCGACGACTGCGTCCCCGACGTGCTACACACATGGTGGGCTGCGGGCGACAACAAGCTTTTAGGAGCAAGTAATGATTCAAGAGTTCAAAGATTTCATCAACAAAGGCGGTGTCTTCGAAGCGGCCGTTGGTTTGATCATGGCGCTGGCGTTCAAGCCGGTTGTTGACAGCCTGGTCGCCGACATCATTATGCCGATCGTCGGTGCGATCTTCGGTCAACCGGACTTCAGCGGCCTCAAGATCGGACTGGGAGTCGAACAGACCCTCGAGGACGGAACCGTCCAAGAGGCGACGATCAACTACGGCATGTTCATCAACACGATTGTGAGCTTCGTCATCATCGGACTGGTGCTGTTCTTCATGGTGAAGGCGTACAACCGTGCCACCGCAGAGCCTGAGGAAGAAGCCGGTCCTTCCGAGATCGATCTCCTCACCGAGATCCGCGACGGCCTGAAGACCTAGCGGCGAGGCTCCCTCCGCTGGAGGGAGCCAACAAGAACGTCGACACGGCCCCGCCTCGGCGGGGCCGTGTGGCGTACCGGAGCTACTGGTGGATAGCCGGATCACTACAGACTGACGATCGTGCCCTCTTCGGCGGGAACCAACGACTCTCCCACGTGCTGCACCGCAGTGACACCGTCGACCCGTTTCTTGAGGATGCGCTCGATACCGTCCTTCAGCGTCGCGGTGGACGCCGGACAGGTAACGCACGCACCAGTCAGCTCGACCGACACTATGCCAGTCTCCAGATCGACATCTCTCAGGAAGATGTCGCCCTCGTCGGCCTGTATCGCAGGCCGCATGATGTCGACCACTTTCTGAACGGCCTCGCGATCGATCGTCGCGACGGCCCCTTTCGAGGTCTCGCTCGCAGTAGCTGCAACAGGTGAGGTCTTTTCTTCGGGCACGACAAGGATCTCCGCTAGGGGTTCACCCCACATAACGCCGGGGTGGTCAGTGATGTTCCAAGGTACCGATCTACCCTGGGAGGTGTGGTGTCCAGCGTCGCAGTTTTTGCCCATCAGGGCGGGTGGGATGAGGCATTGCTGGTAATTGGCCCACTGGTGATCATCGGCGGATTGCTCCACGTCGCCAACCGACGACTCAAGAAGCGACTCGCTGAGCTGGAGTCCAACGAAGACTCCCAATCCGCGGACTCCGCGACAGACCACTAGTGCCCACCAGCAACGTAGAACTCGAGCTCACCCGTCGTCAGGCCGAGGAGATGCTGGCGCCTCGTACCGACATTCTGCGGGAGACCATTACCCGTAGCGAAGCTGGGGAATCTGAGAGCATCGCGGTTGCTTTTGCACAGGAGACCGGACCGTTCAAGGCGTATGTGCGGCATGCACGCTTCACCCCAACCAACGTCGACTCCGGCGTCTATAGCGAAACGACGACATTCCGGACCGCCATACCGTTCTGGGGCCGAGCGGTGGATCTGCTGATGTGGACTGCGGTTCGCGATCACGACCGTCGGCCCCGACACCGCTGGTGGTGGCCCGACGAGGTGGTCACCGCCCACACAACCACGATCATTTCGCTCCTCTCACTGCTCGGAATGATCGGCGCCTACGTCGGTGTGAACATCGGACAGACGATCACGTTCGCAACCGAAGAGTTCGGGTCCACCGACACCGCTCAAGCAAACGCGCTCGCGGCCACAAGGGTCGGTGTCATCATCACCACCCTGGTCATCTGGAGAGCCGATCAGATCGGGCGAAAACCTCTGCTCGTCTCGTTCGCCCTCGGCGCCACGGTCTTCACCGTCGCCGGGGCGTTCTCCACCTCCCTGCTCTTCCTCACGGTCACGCAGGCGATCGCTCGAGGCTTCGCAACCGGGCTCCTCACTCTGGTCACCCTTGCCGCCACCGAGGAGATCCCCCGCACAATGCGAGCCTTCATTCTTTCGATTCTCACGCTGTGCGGGGCCCTGGGAGCCGGCGCGGTGCTGTGGTTCCTGCCGCTCGCGGACATCGACGAACGTGGCTGGCGGCTGGTGTACCTGATTCCGCTGTTGTTCCTACCGGTGATCTTCTGGATTTGGAGGGTCATGCCGGAGACCCGTCGTTTCACGGCCGCAGATCTGGTGCACTCACCTGGGTTCTCCTCGGTCAAGCTTCGTTGGTTCGTGTTGATCGTGTTCATTTACTCCGCGGTCAGCGTGTTCGGCGCACCGGCCGGGCAACTTCAGAACGAGTACTTGAGGGACGATCTCGGATTCACCGGCGGTGATATCAGCCTCTTCCGAATCCTGGTGACAACGCCGGCTGGGTTCGTTGTCCTGCTTGCGGGGTGGGTTGCCGATCGGCGAGGACGCCGTCTGATCGCCGCGGTAAGCCTGGCGATCGGATCCGTCGCCGCAGCCGCGTTCTTCCGAGTCGAAGGCACCGCTCTGTGGGTCACCGCCGGCATCTCTGCCTGGCTGGGAGGGGCGGCATTCCCGGTAATTCGGGCCTATCAGACCGAACTCTTCCCGACCCGATCACGTGCGCTGGTCGGAGGATGGCTCGATCTCCTCACCGTTGCCGGATCCGCAATCGGTCTTCTCATCGCCGGTCAATTGATCGAAGGTGACCGCACGATCGGCGAAGCCCTGCTCTATCTACTTCCGTTGCCATTGTTGGTGGCCGTGCTGATACCCATCCTCCTACCCCCGACCGCTGGCGTGGAACTGGAGGAACTCAATCCCACCGACCCCGAGCTCCACCCCGTCGTCCTCGCCGAGACTCCCCCGGGCCAGACCCACCGAGATCCCGGTATCACGCGCTGAAAATGCCGGATGTACCGTCATGGTCGTGATCGTTGCCGAGTTGGAGATCTATCACAGTCGGCCGATCGCTCCGACCCGCCGGGTTGCGCTCGGTCAGCGCAACCTACCCGTCGACCCCTCCCCCGGTGCGGGAGGCCTTCTATTGGCCGGAATCATCGGCGAGATGGCACCGGAGGTGCAGCCGGACCTACGAGAACATCTCTACCACCTGCTCGAGGACCTCGCCGCGGGTAGACGCATTCCTCAGCCACGGGTGCGACACCGATTCCAAACCGACCTGGTGGGATTGCTGCGAAGCAGCCATCGACTGGTTGCAGCACCGGGCGGGCTGACCTTCGAGTTCGAGGGCGAACGAGGATTGCCGGTCCAGCATGCCCTCGGGGCCCTCTATGCGGCAGGGCAACTTCCGGTCAACGTCAAAACACCTGTCTTTGACTCGCTCCGCGCCGCCCTGGTGTGGGGCAAACCGGTCGATGAACGGTTCATCTCATCGATCATGGGAGGCAGAGCGGGTTCGTTGGAGGACCTTCGGGCTTGGAACGATCCGGTCAGTTGGGCCTTGGAGACGCTTGGCCTCGAGCCTGAGCCCAACCGTCGAAGCGTTCTGAAGCGTTACCGGGTGTTGTTGCGCGACGCCCATCCGGACCACGGCGCTGAAGAGAAGGCCGCCGCTGCCCGCATCGCCGAACTCGGCCAAGCACGCGACATCCTCCTGTAATCGGCCGCAGCGGGCGAGCGTCGTCAGTCTGGGATCACCATTTCGGTGATGTCGGGCGGGGCCGGCGGGTATTCCATGTTCAGCCCTTCCAACGTTTGAACGAGGATCTCTGAGATGGCGAGATTCCGGTACCACTTCCGGTTCGCCGGCACCACATACCAGGGAGCGTCGGAGGTGCTGGTCTTTTCGAGTGCGTCCTCGAACGCCTCCAGATAGTGTTTCCACTTCTCTCGGTGCACGAGATCTCCGCTGTCGAATTTCCAATTCTTGTGCGGTTTGTCCAACCGGTCTTGTAGACGCTCGCGTTGTTCGTCTTTGCTGATGTGAAGCATCACTTTGATGATCGTCGTGCCTTCGTCTACCAACATCTGCTCGAAGTTCGCGATGTGGCCATACCGTTTGGACCACACAGACTTCGGGGCCAAGTCCATCACACGAACGATGAGGACGTCTTCGTAGTGGCTCCGGTTGAAGACGACCAGTTCGCCCTTGCCCGGGGTTTGCGCGTGGATGCGCCACAGATAGTCATGCGCGAGTTCCTTCTTCGAAGGAGCTTTGAACGAAGCAACCCGGACCCCGGCCGGATTCACACCGTCGAGCACATGGCGGATCGTCCCGTCCTTGCCTCCGGCGTCCATTGCCTGCAACACGAACAAGACCTTGTGTTTGCCTTCGGCGTAGAGCAGCTCTTGCAGTTCCTCCAGCCGATCGTTCAACTCGGCGGTGCGGAGCTCAGCTTGTTCTCGGTCACCTTCCCACTCGATCGTCTCCTGTGGATCGATCTCATCGAGCTGTAGTTTGCCGTCAACCCTTAACTTCGAAATATCGAACATCCGGGCCACGGTAGTAGCGCATCGGCGGCTCGCACGTTTCGATCCGCAGACTCGACTCACGTCAAGCGAGTGTGTGCGCCCGGCCGGGGACGGGGCAGGCAGACGCGTCTCCGAAGATCAGGCGCTACATCCTGAGTTCTACGTCGAACTCCAGCAGTGTGGCGCCCATGCTGACCGGTCGAGGAGGGTCGTCGCCGTCGCTGGGTTGAGCGTGGGCATTGCGAGCTCCGTCACCATCTCGCCAGGAGTCATACGATTCCTGGTCGGCCCAGCGGGTGTACACGAACCAGCGTGTCTCGGCCTCGCCGGTTGGCCGCAAGAGCTCGAAACCCTCGAATCCGCTGACATCTTTCAGGCCGTCCATTCGGGCTGCAAACCGATTCACAATCTCATCACCAGCTTGGGATGGGATCTCGAGCGCATTTATCTTCACCAGAGCCATGGGATCTGTCTATCAGGTCGAGGTTTGCGATCCATCGTGGACAAGACGCCATGCGCTGGCAATCTCTTCCAGCGCGCCGATGCGGTCGGCGAGGTCGTACGCAACCGGATACAGCATCAACTCCCCAGCTCCGGTGGCGGCGGCCAAGCTGGTCATTCCCTCTACCACGGTGTCGACGGTGCCGATCAGGCCGGCGGGCTGTTCCAGACCCGGGAATTCGGGGTGTCCGAGCGCATCGTCAGGAGGGAGCAGAGGCAGTAGTCGACCACGACGCAGGCCAGCCCGACGGAGACGGCTCGGGCTCGCCAACCACTCTGCCTTCTCCTCGCTGGGTCCGACCACGACCGAAGCGGTGACGATCAGGTGAGGCTCGGAGAGTACGGGCGAGGGCACGAATGTGTTGTGATAAATCTCGGCCGCCTGAAGGGTCCCGCCCATTTCGAAGTGGTGAGCGAAACCGAAAGGGAGCCCGAGGATGCCTGCCAGCTGGGCGCTGAAGCCGCTGGAGCCGAGCAAGAACACCGAAGGGGAAGAGTCTGGTGTCGGTGTGGCCACCAGGTGAGTCGGAGGATCGTGCTCGGGCCTGTGGTCGCCGAGCATGCTCATCACGTGAAGGACGTTCCGAGGAAACTCTTCTTCCTCGGTTCCCGGTGAGTTTCGGCGAAGCGCAGCCATTGTGGACCGATCGGTTCCCGGTGCCCTACCGATACCGAGGTCGATCCGACCCGGGTACAAGGCCTCCAGCATCGCGAACTGTTCTGCCACGACCAGTGGACTGTGGTTGGGGAGCATCACTCCGCCTGAACCCACGCGCATCCGCCGGGTCGCCGAAGCCAGGTGAGCGATCAGAACCGGTGGACTGGTGCTCGCCACCGTGGGCATGTTGTGATGCTCGGCCACCCAGAATCGTTCGTATCCCAGCTGATCAGCCGCGGTTGCCACCTTGGTGGTTTCGATCAGAGCTTCAGCTGAGGTTGCGTTGTCCCTTACCATCGCGAGGTCGAGAACCGACAGGGGGATCGTTGCCATCGGGTCAGCCTAGAAGGCCAAAGTGGGTGCCGAGCTTGACGTCGTTCGATCAGCGGAGTGCAGTGGGGACAGCACACACCGGACGCCGCCCGATCCACCAAGGGGAACCACGATGACCTCAGCCATTGCATCAATCACGGTCGATTGCGAGGACGCTCTGAAAGCGTCAGCCTTTTGGGCTGAGACGCTCGGGGTGTCAGCTGACCCAGACGATCGCGGGTCCGGCGCGTTCTTTCAATCGATTGGCCGCACCACCGAAGGGTGGGTGGGCCCCATCATGATGTTCATCAAAGTGCCCGAGGGAAAATCCGCCAAGAACCGGATCCATCTTGATCTCCGAACCGACGATCGCCCGGCCGAGGTAGCGCGCCTACTTGGTCTGGGCGCCACCCACGTCCATGACAAGGACGAATGGGGCACGGTCTGGACCACGCTCCTGGACCCCGAGGGCAACGAATTCTGTGTATCCGATGCCCTCCACTGACCCCGTAGCGGCCAGCCATGCTGGAACGGTGAAGGTCAACGTTCTCATCGCCGCCGTGTTTGTCACGGCCGTGATTCTGGAGAGCGGCCAGGACAAGGACACCTTGTTCTGGCTGATCGTTGCCGGAGGCATCGTTGCCGTGGTGGCCCTTGCGACCTCGGTCCGGAGCCGCGGTGGCATCGGGGCGACCGGCCACTAGGCGTAACTCCCAGCCGAAAAATCGTCACCCCACTACATTCAGCCGTTCTGTCGTCCCGCCGCTACACCCTGTGTACTGGGGCGACGATTTTTGAGCGGAATGTTGTCGGGCGACGCAGTTTGCGGGGGCCTAGGTGTAGCCGATCGGGGCGATCTTTTTCAGCTTGGCGCTCTGATGATGGGCCTCGACCATTCGGACGGTCCCGGTGCGCCCACGCATGACCATGCTGTGGGTCGTGATACCACCGGAGGTATACGTGACCCCCCGCAGGAGATCTCCTGTCGTGATGCCCGTTGCTGCGAAGAAGCAATTCTCGGTGGCGATCAGGTCATCGAGACCGAGGACCTGATCGAGATCCTTGCCCTCGGAGATGATCAGCTCGCGTTCCTCTTCGGTGCGGGCCCACAAACGGCCCTGGAGATCGCCACCCATACATTTGAGGGCTGCGGCGGTGATGACGCCTTCGGGTGTGCCACCGATCCCGAACAGAATGTCGACGCCGGTGTTGGGCATTGCGCAGGCCATCGCACCGGCCACGTCGCCGTCGGAGATCATCCGGATTCTGGCGCCGGCTGCTCGTATCTCGGCGATGAGCTCGGCGTGGCGAGGCCGGTCCAGAACGATGGCAGTGATATCGGAGACCTCGACCCCCTTTGCCTTGGCCAACGCCATGATGTTCCGTTTCACGGGCAGGCGGATATCCACGATCCCCGCGCCGCTGGGGCCGACAGCCAGCTTCTCCATGTACACCGCGGAACCCGGGTTGTACATCGAGCCGGCTTCTGATGCGGCGATCACTGCAATTGCGCCGGCACGACCCTCTGCGGTGAGTGTGGTGCCATCGACCGGGTCCACGGCGATGTCGCAGTGAGGCGGCTCGCCGTTGCCGACGATCTCACCGTTGTAGAGCATCGGAGCTTCGTCCTTCTCACCTTCGCCGATGATCACGGTGCCGTTCATTTCGACGCCATCGAGAACGTGTCGCATCGCATCAACTGCGGCTTGGTCGGCGGCGATCTTGTCACCGCGACCCATCAGCCGAGCGCCTGCCATTGCGGCCGCCTCGGTGGTCCGAACCAGCTCGAGGGCCAGGTTACGTTCGGGGGCTAAACGCGCTTCGCTCATGTCCATACAACCTACTCGGCCCGTGTCTGGCGACGCGAAAGCACCTGATGACCGATCGAACCGCGCCCGTCAGGGCTGGAATCAATGGGGTTCGGTCAGGCGTCGGCGCCCGACATGGTGAGGCGCAGTTCGGCCCACCGCTTGTCGTTCAGCGCGAATGCGTTGAGCTGGTCGGATGCGAGCCTCGAGTCGGCGTCGGCCAGATCGGCCCGTGCCGCCGCGACATCGATCGCTTCGATCGGGAGGGCGATGTCGGAGAGGACGGTGACCTTGTCGCCCGTGACGCTCACGAAACCACTACGGACCGCCCAACGTTTCATGTCGCCGTCGGACTCGGTGACCTTTACTTCACCGGTTTCGAGTGTGCCGATGAACGGCTCGTGGCCCGTCATGAATGCGATGTCGCCACCACCGCGGGTACGAGCGGTCACCATGGTTCCTTCGCCCGAGTACAGAATGCTCTCCGGCGAGACGAACTCGATCGCGAACGCCATCTGCTACGCCACGCTCTTGCGAAGTGTTTCGGCCTTCTCCCGGGCACTGTCGGCGCCGCCGACGTTGAGGAAGGCCTGCTCAGGCAGATCGTCGAGGTCACCGTTGACCAACTGTTCGAAGCTTTCGATCGTCTCGTCGACCGGAGTGAACACTCCAGGAAGGCCGGTGAACACCTGCGCCACGAACATGGGCTGCGAGAGGAATCGCTGCACCTTGCGGGCCCGGTTCACGGTGATGCGGTCTTCCTCGGACAGTTCGTCGAGACCGAGAATGGCGATGATGTCTTGCAGTTCTTTGTAGCGCTGGAGGATCTCCTGCACTCGGGTGGCAACCCGGTAGTGACGTTCACCGACCACCTCGGGAGCCAGAATCGTGGAGCTGGACGCCAGCGGATCCACGGCCGGATAGATACCGAGTGCTGCGATGTCGCGGGACAGCTCGGTGGTTGCGTCCAAGTGGGTGAACGTGGTGAACGGCGCCGGGTCGGTGTAGTCATCAGCGGGCACATACACCGCCTGGAGCGAGGTAATCGAGTGCCCGCCGGTGGAGGTGATGCGCTCCTGCAGGGTTCCCATCTCGTCAGCCAGGGTCGGCTGATAACCCACCGCCGAAGGCATGCGACCCAGAAGTGTGGATACCTCGGAGCCGGCCTGTACGAATCGGAAGACGTTGTCGACGAACAGCAGCACGTCCTGGCCTTGGGCATCTCGGAAGTACTCCGCCATCGTGAGCGCCGAAAGCGCAACGCGCAGACGCACACCGGGCGGCTCATCCATCTGCCCGAAGCACAAGGCTGCCTTGGCGAGAACCGGTGTTTCGCCGTCGCCCATCATGGTCTCGCCCATTTCGAGGAAGAGGTCGGTTCCCTCACGGGTCCGCTCCCCGACACCGGCGAACACCGACACACCACCGTGGTTGGTGGCAACACGGGTGATCATCTCCTGGATGAGCACGGTCTTGCCTACGCCCGCACCACCGAACAGACCGATCTTCCCGCCCTGGAGATATGGGGTGAGCAGGTCGATCACCTTGATGCCGGTCTCGAGCACCTGCTTTGTCGGCTCGAGGGTGTGGAACTCGGGGGCGTCGCGGTGGATCGGCCACCGCTCGGTGATCTCCAGGCTGTCGACGGGAACGTCGAGAGGCTCCCCGATCA
>JBLYYW010000073.1:0-13196 GCA_048550155.1 Acidimicrobiales bacterium
GAAGTACGACGACGCGCTGGAGCGGGGGAGAGCCCGCGCGGCGCGAAGCTGGCGTCCGGAGGGTTCGGCACGCCAGATCGCTGCTATCGGTGCCAGTCCTGATCGCACCGAGGCATTGAAGAATGTGGACGTTCCGACGCTGGTGATTCACGGACTCCTGGACTTGTTGGTGTTGCCTTCGGGTGGTATCGCCACAGCCAAGGCGATTCCGGGCTCGCAGCTGCTGATGTTCGGCGACATGGGTCACGACCTGCCCGAGCCACGCTGGGAAGACATCGTTTCAGCCATCCGACTTCAGGCCGATAGAGCAGACCATGCCGCCTTGCATGGTGTGCTCTCGTAGCCCACAGTGAGTAGCGGACGACGTAGGGACAATCGGCAGACAACGCGGGCCACTCCGGCTCGTTGCTCGGTGGGACATCGAGAGAAAAGAGCCTCAGAATGATCGAACAGCTGTCGGGCATGGACACGAGCTTTCTCACCCTCGAGGAGGGGACCAATGCTGTCGGCCATGTGACCGGTGTGTTGATCCTCGATCCCACCACGTCGCCGGAACCGTTCACGTTCGAGCGGTTCAGCCACCATCTGATCTCCCGCATTGGCCACCTGAAGCCATTCCGTCGGCGGCTCCAGGAGGTTCCCCTCGGTCTCGACCGTCCTTACTGGGTGACCGAATCCGAGGTCGACTTCGCCTATCACCTTCGCCACGTCGCTGTTCCCGGCGACGGCGGTCGAACTGATTTTGCCGAACTCGTGGCCCGGATTCATGCCCGCCCGCTGGACCGGACCCGACCTCTGTGGGAGACCTATATGGTCGACGGGGTACACGGTGACCGAATCGGGATCATCACCAAGATCCATCACGCTGCGATCGACGGGATCTCCGGCCAGGAAATCCTGGGCCAACTGGTCGATCTGAGTCCCGAGACCGAGGTGCGGGAACCGATCCGCTACTTGAACCCTGAACCGACGGTGAGCCCAGAGGACCTCACGAGGCGGGCGTTGAAGTCGTTCCTGTTGTCTCCTCCCCGGGTTGCCCGCACGGCCTGGGCATTCAGCAAGGCATTGCCCATTCTGGGCCCGGCATTTGCAAAGTCGACCTCGAAACGCGGAACGGTCGATTCGCTGCGCGAACTGGCGGCCCCGCGGACGCCGTTCAACGGCACCATTGGCCCGCACCGCCGCTGGTCCTATGTCTCGGTGCGGCTCGATGACGTCAAGGAAGTCAAGAACGAGGCAGGCACCACGGTCAACGACGTGATCCTGGCCATCTGCGCCGGTGTACTGCGCAAGTGGCTCATCCATCACCATGCCCTTCCCGACCGTGATCTGTTGGCCATGGTGCCGCTCTCGGTGCGGTCCAAGTCCGAAGCCCACGCCATCGGCAATCACGTGTCGTTCGCTGTCGCCGACTTGGCAACCTCGGTGGAAGATCCGGTCGAACGCCTCGACCAGATCCACCATGCAATGAATGAGGCCAAGTCGAGCCATGAGACGTTGCCGGCAAACATTCTCACCGACATCTCCCAGATCGCCCCTCCTGCGGTCTCGGCGTTGGCATCGCGGCTCATCGCCTCGACCCATCTCGCTGATCGCCTCACCCTCCCGTTCAACGTGGTGATCTCGAATGTGCCCGGACCGCCGGTACCTCTGTATCTGGCGGGCGCGGAAGTGCTTGGCAACTATCCGGTTTCGGCGATCGTCGACGGGGTTGGCCTCAACATCACCGTCACCACCACCAACGGCATGCTGGACTTCGGGTTCGTCTCGGACCGGGATCCCATTCCTGATCTGTGGGAGATGGCAGACAGCGTGCTCGGTGCCTTGAACGAGCTCAAACTCGCCCTGGGTCTCGAGGAAGCCAAGCGGGCCCGACTTCTGATCACCGAAGAGGCGATCATCGCCAGGCAGCGCCGAGCAGCCAACGCCGCGATCAAGAAACCTCGCTCTGCGACGCCCAGCCGCAAACGCACCAAGAAGACTGGTGCCGCAGGAGCGAAAAGGCGTTCTGGATCCAAGGCGAACGTCACAACCAAGACAACGACGAAAGCCAAGAAGTCTTCGGCCGAGAAGCCAACCGCCAAGAAACGGTCGGGGCCGAAGCGGGCTACGACGGCGAAGAGCTAGACGCCAGGGTTCGGTAGAGCTCGATCATGTCGTGGGTGCACCGTGACCAGGTGAACCGTGCCGCCTGCGCTCGACCGTTCGTTGCCATCAACGCTGCACGGGCAGTGTCGCCCAGCAGGGCATCGGTTTCCCTGGCAAGGGCGGACGGATCGTCGACGGCGACGTAGACGGCGCCGTCACCGCACACTTCTCGCTGGACTGCGCCATCGGTTGAGATGACGGGAGTCGCCACCGCCATCGCCTCCAGCGGCACCATTCCAAAGCCTTCAGACTTCGCATTCGAGACGACGATCGTAGCGTTGCGCAGAAGCCAACTCTTCTCTCGTGCACTCACCCAACCCGGCATGTGGATCTGCTGTGCCGTCGGACCAAGGGTGCTCACGGTGCGCCGAAGGTCGGCGGCGCCGGGACCGTCGCCGGCGATGACAAGTTGGAGGCCATCGTCTGATTTCAGGAGCGGAGCGATCGAAGCGACGAGCTCACCGAAACGTTTGCGAGGCTCAATCGTGCCGACCGCAAGCAAGAACCGTTGGGACTCCAAGCTCTCCAGACCCCGTGGGATCACCGGCCGCGGATCGGGCTCGTCGTAGCCGATCTGTATCGGGTGAACCTGATTCGGAGGAAGGTCCAGGAGGGAGCGGACCTCTTCGCCGACTGCGAATGTGAGCGTGTGAACATGAGCGCCTCGCCTCACGGCACGTTCGGCCAGGCGCGGGAAGGTCCTCACGGTGGGTGACACGTCGTGAGGTCGGAGCCACGGACCCGTGTCGTGGATGGTGATGAGCTCGGCTGTTGAGGAAGTGGTGGGTATGCCATAGAAGTTCGTCCCGTGCACGACATCCACCGGGCCGACCAGATGGGAAGCGGTCGGCACGTTTGCATGCTTCCAGATGGTGTGGAGAACTCGGGCCGGATAGGAACGGCCCAGTGACACGGTTTCGGGGAGGTGCTGCTCGATTTCGCGTCGCGACCGGCCGGTGAGCGCTATGGGAACGAGATCGGCTTCAGAATCTTCGGCGATGGCAGCCGCCAGCTGGTTGACGAACACACCGATTCCGGTGAGCGGCAGTGACAGGGGGGTCACGTCGAGGCCTATGCGCACCTCCTGGACCCTATTCGTGGTGTTCGCTTGTCTCCACTGTTCCCGGACGTTATTCGTCTCGGTGGGTTGGCGCTCGAACCAGCGGGGTTATCGAGCCTGGTTCCAGAGCTCGGTCAGCTCGGATTCTCGTTGGCCTCGACGCGCTGCCATCCGATCGAAGATAAGGGCCTTGAGCTCATCGGTGAGGGTCAAGAACACCACACCGTAGTAGACCGCGGATTGGGCATTCGGCACGTCATCAGCCGCTCGTACGTGGCGAACCTCGGCCAGGCCATGCTGGCCCTCGTGAATGAAGGGCACCCGGGATCCGGATCGGACAGACCCGAGATCGGGGCCCAGCAGCAGTGCTCCGGCGACGCTGAGATCGACGACTGCCATTTCGACGTGGGCTGTCTTCTTACCGAACAGCTTGCGGTTGTTGGGCACGACCCACGTGACGGTGAGGCCGTCGACGTTGAAACGGTCCGACAGCCGCGGGAACTGCCCCGAGATCCCTGCGTTCACGTTGTTCGTGCTCATGTGAGAAAAATCGGCACATTTCGAGGGTGGGGTAATGGGCCGTATGGATCATCTCCCCGTGGAGGTCATCCCAGAGCGGCCACTGCCAGGTGTGATTCCCCATGCGTCCCCGCGGCATCTCCGCCACCCTCGGCAGTGTGAGCGATGTGTGGTCTTGGGAGGTTCCGACGCGTCCACCTTCGGCGGACGCTTCCGACCAGTCTTCACCGCCGCGCCAGCCACCGTCGACCTCTACCAGTACGGGGGGCGGAGGGCCTGCTTCCAAGGCGCCGATGGTGGTGATGGCAATGATTCTTGCGGCGGGGCTCGTGACCCTTGCGGTGGCGGCGGCGTCCTCGGGAAAACCGAACAGCAGTCTGTCGCGACAAGAGCGGATCGATCTAGCAGCGCAGGCACAGATCTCAACGGTCCGAGTCGCCGCACGGGCCTGTCCCGGTGTGATCCACGGCAGCGGGTTCGTAGTCGATGGCCTGCTCTTCACCTCGGGGCACATCGCAGTCCACGACCAGCGGTTGAAAGTGGATCGGCCCGGCCAATCCGTTGAGTCGTTGGTTGTGGCAACCAGCACCTCACTCGATGTTGCGGTCGCTGACGCAGCTGGGTTGATTGCGGTGGAGATGTCGCTTGGTCCCAAACCCGCTCGGGAGGGTGAAAGTGTGTTTGTGGCGGGTTTCCCCGACGGTCGTGACCTCGAAATGTTCGAGGCCAAGATCACCCGGTACGGCTCGGCTTCGGAGTGGGGGGTGGCCGGTCGGCGCGTGATGTTGCTCGAGCCAGCGATTCGGGCTGGCTTCAGCGGGGGACCGGTCATGGATCGCGATGGTTTGGTCGTCGGGATGCTCGCCGGTGTGGATGCGGTCACCGGTCTGGCGGTCGCCATTCCCGGTGATGAGCTCGGCCCCGTCGTGAGCCTGGCAGTCGAGACGTGGGCCTCCGAAAGTGGCAGCGGTGAGTTGACCGGGTCGGTGGCCCACTCAGCTCGGGCGTGTGGAAGTTGAACGGTGGTAGTGATGTGGATTTCGATGCTGTTGTCTCGGTTGGATCCGAGTTGTGGTGCTCAAAGGTGGACCAGATGAAGAGTTCCAGTTGTTCCCGAACGGTTGTGCAAGGGGGGTCCGGTGCGGGGAAACCCAGGCGTCAGGTCAGTTTGACTGCGACCGACGGCCCTCTGGCCGGTCCCGCAGCCCGCGTCGTGCTGGCAGTTCTTCAGCAGGCACTTCTGACGCCTCTGGGAATCGAACGCCTGTTGCTGGCCGTGAAGGAGCGCGACGGGCGATTCACAGTGCTCAGCACCGACGCCAGCAATGCTTCCGAGCCTGGAAGACCCGAGTTCAGGTGGAGTCAAGCTGGACCGATCATCACGTCACTTCGTCGAGCACAGCCCGGTGGACGTGGTGCGGTCGTCGAGTGTGACGACCGCGACCTCTACCGATACGCCAGTTCGGTCGCTGGATCGAACCAGCAGGTCTTGGTGGGAGCGATTCTGACGCGGATTCCCGACGACATCTCTCTGCTACACGCAGCGGTGAGTTCCGCTGTCTACACGCTGTTGCCTGACTCTGATCGCGACATCCCAGACGCCAGCGTGTCGGTTTCGGTGGAATCGGACACCGATGGGTTTCGCTCCACCGTCGGGCTCGCAGCCGACTCCGGGGCGAAGATGGTGTCGAGGCGGGCGTCGAGAACGGCGATGGCAACCGCGCAAGCGACCGTAGCCGCCAGTGACTCCCCCCTGGAGCTGCGATTCGCCGACCAGGTCGCCGTGGGCGGTGTCCCGATCTCACTGGTCGTTGCCGACAGCCCGGTCGGAGCCGTTGTCGGAGCCTCAGATCTCGCCATTCCTGGCACCATCGCGCCTGCGCTCGCGGTACTCAAGGCCACCAACGGTGTGTCCCGAATCCAGGCTGAAACCGCATCGGACGCTGAACAATCGGTTGGGGTGTTCGTGTGATGCTTTCAGCCTGCTGAACTGAGCGCTGCTGGCTGGATACTGCGCGGGGTGGGCAATGGTGCATTCCCATTCGCCGGTGAACCGAAAGCGGTGGTTCAGGGGACTACCGTGTTGGGCGCTATGCCGATTCTGCGCGTGATCAAACGCCTCAGCTCATTGGGTTTGGTTCTTGTTGCCGTGTCGTTGGTTTTCACCGCCACGATCGTCACCATTGCCCCGCAGGTCGCCGAGGTCGCCACGTCGACGAGCAGCATCTCGGCCGACATCGAGCTGCAAGAGTTGACCGAGCGATCTGCGATCTACGCCGCCGATGGCTCGTTCCTCACCTTCCTGGTCGACGAGAACCGTCAGTCAACGAACCTCGAGGACATTCCCCAAGAGGTCGTGATGTCAGTTCTTGCGGTAGAGGACTTCGACTTCTACCAGCACAGCGGTATCAACTATCGGGCCGTCTTCCGGGCCGCCCTTGCAAACGTGAACTCCGGCAGCATCGAAGGTGGCGGCTCGACCATCACCCAGCAGCTGGTGAAGATGAACTTGCTCACCAGTGAACAGAGCCTGGACCGCAAGATACCTGAGGCGTTCTTGGCGAGACGGCTGGAGCAGCAATACACCAAGGACGAACTTCTCGAGCGATATCTCAACAGCGCCTACTTCGGATCCAACGCGTATGGGGTGCAGGCAGCCGCGGAGACCTACTTCGGCAAGGATGTCAAAGAACTGGGTTGGGAAGAGAGTGCCATGCTGGCCGGCATCATCAGCCGCCCGGGTGCCTATGACCCGACCGTCAATGCCGACCGAGCTCGGGATCGACGCAGCGTCGTCGCCGACCGACTGTTGGCGGTGGAACTGATTGACGAAGAGATGGCCGAATCCATCAAGAGGGCGCCGCTTCCGGCGGAACGTCGCGTGCCACGCTCAATCAAGCCGAACGACTATTACGTGCAGGAAGCACTGCTGGCGATGCTGGATGACCCCAAGTTCGACGACGCCCTGGGTACAGACCGCCAGAGTCGATTCAACAACATCTACTACGGTGGGCTGAAGATCCACCTGTTCCTCGACCCCGACGCTCAAGCCGCAGCGCTCAAGGCACGCGACGAGATCCTGCCTGACGACCCCCGAGGCTTCACCTCGGCGATGGCGGCGGTTGACACCCACACCTCGGCAGTTGTGGCCATGGTCGGCGGCCCCGAATTTGCCCGCGAGCAGTTCAACATCGCAACCCAAGGTCTCCGTCAGCCCGGGTCCTCCATGAAGACGTTCGTACTCGCTGCGGCGTTCGAGGCGGGCTACACCGCCAAGGACACGGTCAGGGGCGACAGTCCGTGTGAGTTCAAGAACCCTGGCGGTGTTCCCGACCCCTACGAAGTCAAAGGCGGAACCAAGTCCTACGCCTTCCAGAGCTTGGCGGCGGTGACCCGAGCTTCCAACAACTGCGCGTTTGTCCGACTCGGGCAGGTCGTCAACAACGAACAGGTTGTCGAAGTCGCTCAACGCCTGGGCATCAGCACGCCCCTGGATCCGGTGCTTTCGCTCCCGCTGGGATCAAAGGAGGTGTACGCGCTCGAGATGGCTGCCGCGTATGCGGCGTTCGGTAACGATGGCTTCTACAACAAGCCCAGCTACGTCAGCCACATCGAAGACGCTGCTGGCAATCTGCTGTATGAAAACCGGCCCGATGGTCGGCGTTCGGTCTCGGCCCAGACGGCCAGGATGATTACCCAAACCCTCGAGAGCAACGTGCGAGCCGGAACCGGCACCAAGGCCCGAGTCGCCGGCGGTCACCCCGCAGCCGGCAAGACCGGCACCGCCCAGAACAACGAAGATGCCTGGTTTGTCGGGTACACCGACTACATCACCACGGCGGTGTGGATGGGGCATCCGGATGAGAAGATCCCGATGCGCAATGTGCGAGGCTGGGGCAACATGTTCGGCGGCAAGGTGCCGGCCCACATCTTCGGCCAGTTCAACAGCGACTATCACGCCGACCTCGAGCCGGTTGCGTTCGCCGATCCAGAACCCTACGGCGGCGGTCGACGGCTCAAGGTGGCCGGGGAGATCGACTTCTGCAGCGGCTCTCCTCGGGACGCGCCCGACGGAACCGAGCGGGTCGACACCGACGGGGACGGCAGGGTTGATTGCTTCCGTGCGCTGACCACCACGACCGAGTCGACAACCACCACCACGGCGCCTCCTCCTCCGCCGCCACCACCGCCTCCGGTCGATCCGAACGCTCCCACCACCACCGAAGCTCCGCCGGCTGATCCCGACGCCAAAGAGGTGACTCGCACGACCGTGCCGTCGAGCCCGCCCGTCTCGTCGTCGGGTCCTCCCTCCAGTGGCGCCGGCAACGGCGGTTGAGCGACACTGTGGTATGACCCTGTGTCGGACCGCCGCTTGCCAACTCGTTGAGACCAGAATCGTTGCGCGCCGTGGCCGCTGAACAATACGAGCAGCTTCTTCGCATGCAGGAGCTCGACACCCGGCTGGCCCAGCTGGAACACGCAAAGGTCACGCACCCGTTGTTGGCGAAGATCGCCGAGACCAAGGCCCATGCCTCCGATGTGGCGGCGAGCGTCCAAGACGAACGGGAGGAGCGGCATCGACTCGAGCGGGATCAGAAACGGCTCGATGACGAGGTGGCGATGCTCGACGCCAAACGATCCGACATCGAGTCGAAGCTGTACGACGGATCGGTGACAGCTACCAAGGATCTCTTGGCCATGCAGGAGGAGTCCAAACATCTGGGGGAGCGCAAGACCTCTCTCGAAGATTCAGAACTCGAGATCATGGAACAGATGGAGTCGCTCCAGGGCGTGCTCGACCGTGCTCAGGCCGAAGTGGACGCCGACGAGCACAAGATCGCCGAGTTCGAGAACGAGCTTGCCGCCGCAATTGCCGAGCTCGACGCCGAGGCCCATCAGGTCAGCGCCGAGCGTGAGGAGCTGGTGGTTTCTGTACGTCCCGAGCTGCTGGCCGCCTACGACAAGCTGAGAGTCGCCCAATCCGGCATCGTTGTTGCCAGGTTGGTCGGCGGCAGCTGCCAGGCGTGCCACATGGCCCTCAGCGCGGTGACCGTGGATCAGATCGGGAAGTTGCCCGAGGATGCGCTGGTCCACTGCGATGAGTGCGGGGCGATTCTGGTTCGCTGATGTTCCTGTGGTTCGTGATCCTGGCCCCGGTGCTGGTGGCTGAGATCTTCCAGAGCCCAATGGCCGACTACCGGGTGGTTGCGGTGGGCGCCGCCCTGCCGTTGCTCGAAGCGGTGTTCGGCGCCCCCCGGTATTTGCACACGATGCTTTTTGCGATGGGTCTCATGGCGGTGGTGATGCTGGGCACCTCCAAGCGGCGTCTGGTGCGCCGTCGCCTTCTAGGCATCCCGATCGGTCTGCTTCTCCATCTCGTGCTCGATTTCACGTGGGCTGATTCACAGCTTCTGTGGTGGCCAGCCTTCGGCACCGACTTCAGCGACGACGCCACCGCCGCCTTCAATCGCTCTCTCGAGGTCGGACTCCTTCTCGAAGTCGTCGCTGTCGCAGTCGGATACTGGGCGTACCGCCGCTACGAGCTCGACAACCCCGAGAACCGGGATCTTCTGATTCGCTCGGGTCGGCTCGCCCGGTCGGCTATGCCGGGGTAGCTGGATCAGGCTGCTGTTGTGACGAGCACGATGAGCCCGAAGTGGAATGCGGCGGCAACCACGGTCATCACATGCCAGATTTCGTGATATCCAAAGGTCAGGGGAGATGGGTCGGGGCGGCCCATCCAGAACAAAACTGCTCCGACGCTGTAGACCGCGCCGCCGATGAGAAGCAAGACCAGCTCGATTGAGGTGAGACTCTGGATCAGTGTTGGCAGGGCGATGATCGCGACCCAACCGATTGCCAGATACAGCGGACTGGACCAACGTATGTACCGAGCGGGAGCGAGGAGTTTCACTAAAACCCCGACCGCTGCGATCGACCACACGGCGATGAGGATGGGGATGCCCCACTCGCGGGGCAGAGCGAGGAGGCAGATGGGGGTGTAGGTGCCGGCGATCTTCACAAACACGGTGGCGTGATCGGCCTTGCGCATGATCCTCTGCGCCTTCTCGCTGATAGCCAGCCGGTGATAGGCAGCCGATACGCCGAAGACAGCGGCGAAGGAGACCCAGTAGACCCCGACCCCGATCCGCTCCAGAGTTGTGTTGGACACCAACACAAGGATGAGTGCTGCGGGGATCGCCGCGAGAAAGGCGTAGGTGTGAATTCGCCCGCGCCATCGAGGTCGCGGCCGACCGCACGCAACGGCGATAACCGGTTCGGTTGCACTTCTCATCGCCTCGAACCGTATCACCTACCTACCGGTAGGTAGGCCGCACCGAACTGTGTAATCGGTCGCATGTGGACCGGTTTGGTGCTGAACCCGGTGACGTGGGCCGCTTGGCAGATCGCTCGTCAGGCGGCCGACGCGGAGGCGTGGATCACCTCGGGTCGAGCGTGAAGCGACCTCACGACACCGTCCATCGATTCTGAGCCGATGCCCACTATCTCGCACGTCAACATACGTCTGCCGTCCTGCTCGCTCATCGACATCTCCTGCATGTGCGCACCGACTGCGTCGAGCCCCTCGAACAACGGTGTCAGCGTCATATGACCGACTCGATACTCGAGGCGGAGCCGGTAGTGCTTGCGGCGCAGCAGGCGTCGGAGCGGCGAGAACACCAAAATCGCAATCAGCCCAACAGCCAGCGACCCTGAGGCCACACCGAACAAACCAAAACCAGTAGCGACCCCGATGGCGGCGGCGAACCACAAGGTGGCGGCCGTGGTGATCCCGGTAATCGTGAAACCGGACTTGATCATGCCGCCGGCGCCGATGAAGCCGATCCCGGTCACGACCTGGGCTGCGACTCGCGTGGCGTCTGACGCATCGGAGGCCACCGACGCACCGGCGACCGTAAACAGGGCCGCACCGGCGGCAACGAGCGTGTGGGTACGCAGGCCTGCTGTCTTGTGCTGGAACTCACGTTCCACACCGAGTAGTGCTCCCAGCCCAGCAGCGACAGCCACTCGGGCGATCATCTCCAACTCGTTCGCGGGCAAGGAACCTGGCACTCGTACCCTCCAACCGACGATTTGCAGGGACCAGTGGCGGCCCTGGCGGTGCTGGCTACCACGCTACACCCGTGAGTCGCAGGGGTCACACGCCGCAGTCACCGTTCGGAGTTCATCAGCAACTGCCCATCTACGGACTGGCCGGTTCTCTCCAGGTCGAAGGTGCGAGTGGGGCGATAAGCGGGATTCTGTCGTTGGACGATCATCCATCTGTGCGATCTACCTGGGGTACCGACCGAAGCCGGAGGCGGACAACCCGTCCCCCTGTTTGATCTTGCTCCGCATGGGGTTTACCGAGCCGGCCGAGTCACCCCGGCCGCTGGTGCGCTCTTACCGCACCGTTTCACCCTCACCTGTGGTCGGTTTCCCGACTCATCGGCAGTCTGTTTTCTGTGGCACTTTCCTGCGGGTCACCCCGACTGGCCGTTAGCCAGCATGCTGTCCTGCGGAGTCCCGACTTTCCTCGACGGTGTTGCCACCGCCGCGATCGCCTGCCCCACTCGCCTGACCATTCTACCAACGGTGGCGGTGCGACCGATCGTCGGAGAAGCGGTATGGAATCACCGACCCTGGGGGACTTGATCGGTGCGACGGAGACCTCAGTGTGCCCGGGTGCAGGATCTCGGTGAACGCTGGCCTCGTGACGGAGGTCGATTGGTCAGAAGCGGTAGAGCTCGGCCGGGTTGTCGACCAGCACTCGCTGTCGCACGTCGCCGTCGGGAAGCCATCGGTTCAACAGCATCGACAGCTCTCGTGGAGTCGGTGGGTTGGCCTGCCCGGGGTGGGGCCAGTTCGATGCCCACAACAATCGTTCGGGGAACCGTGAAACCAACTCATCGATCAGCACCCTGACGTCGTCGTAGTCGGGTGGTCCCGCAACTGATGATTCGTACGGGGCTGAGAGCTTGACCCAGGAACCGCCGGTGTTGAGCAGGGTCAGTAAAGCCTGAAATCCGGCGTGGTTCACGCCGCCCGGGGGCATGAATCGACCGACGTGGTCGACAACCAGATCCACGGGAAGTTCCAGTAGACGATCCAGGTAGGCGTCGAGTTCGCGGCCGTTCATCTGGAGCTGGATATGCCAACCAACCTCGGCGATGCGTTCGGCCACCGGTTCCAGCATCTCCCACGGCACTGCACCGCCGGGGAGCATATGGAACCGTGCGCCGCAGACCCCCAATTCGGTCAGTTGTTCCAGCTCGTCCCGGGTCGTTTCGTGATCGACGACCATCACCCCTCGGGCACGGTCTCCGAACTGGACCATCGCGTCGAGTTGACATGAGTTGTCGATGCCGTACGTCGTCGGCTGCACCACGACCAACCGATCAAGTCCGATCTCGACCTGCACGTCTCGATAGTCCGATGGTGATGCATCCGGCGGATACAAGATCGACGTTCGTGAGGCCGGAAACCTGGCGTCGTAGAAGTGGATGTGGGTGTCGCAAGCACCCGCTGGCAAGACCGACTGGTTCTGGGTAGACCGATCGTTCATCGGGCCCAGTAGGACCTGAGTCTCGAGGCTGCTTCTGCGTTGACAGCACGAGGCGGCATCGTTTTGTCGATGATCGCCTGCACCTGCTCGACGCTGCTCAATGCTTGGGCGTAGGCGTTTTCGGGGGTCAGACCCCCAAGGTGAGGTGTGGCGACGACGCCGGGTCGTGCCGCGAGGCTGGGAGACGGTCGCTGATCGGGTGCCCGACCTACATCCATGCCCAACGCCCCGAGCTGCCCGTTGTCGAGTGCCTCGCCAACAGCGGCTTCATCGAGAAGTTCCCCTCGGGACACATTGATCAATATCGCTCCTGGCTTCATGGCTGCCAGCTCGGCCCGCCCGATGAGGTTCTCGGTTGAGGGCTGGCCAGGCGCAAGGGGAAACACTACATCGGATTGGGAGAGCAGATCGAGGAGATCCATGTTGGTTGTGTGATCAGCCATTTCATCCACGAACGGGTCATGGACGACCACCTGCATCCCCAGGGCGATCAGGACATCGGCCAGGTAGCGGCCGATTGCTCCGTAGCCGATGATTCCGGCAGTTCGGCCGCTGAGCTGGCGCCCCAGGCGCTGAGGTGGCTGTTCGCCGGTCCCGTAGTCCAACGTCGACGTGCTGATGTGACGAGCCGTGTCGAGCAGCAAACCGAGCGCAAGCTCGGCCGTGGAAGCCACATAGGTTGGCCCGGCCCTGGCAATAAGGACTCCTGACCGACTGGCCGCTTCGACGTCGATGGTGCTGATGTCCACTGCACAACGAAGGAACGCAACGAGCTCGGGGGACTGGTCGAAGAGTTCGGGTTCTCCCGGAGTGGCACGATGAGCAACGATCACTCGGCAGCCCGCGGAGGCATCGACCAACTCCGGTGTGGTCAGATCGCGGTCCAGGGGGTTGAGGACCACA
>JBLYYW010000074.1:0-7256 GCA_048550155.1 Acidimicrobiales bacterium
CGAAGCCCCTGCGGTCGCAGAGGTGCAAGCAAGGTACGACGGCGAGGTAACCATCATCGGTGTCGCGGGACGTGATGACCTACTGTCCATTCAGGACTTCGTGTCAAACCTCGACGTCGGTTCGTTCACTCATGTGGTCGACGAAGAACTGGAAGTCTGGGGCGCATACGGGATCCGAAGCCAGCCCGCGTTTGCGTTCTTGAACGATGATGGAACGGTTGAGGTAAGGAACGGAAGCCTCGGAGCCCAAGAGTTGTCTGCGCGCGTCGACGCCCTCATCGCCAGCTGAGGCTCAGCGCCCAAGAGCTCGCCTCCACCAATCATTGGGCTTGAGTCGTCGACCTCCGCCCAGGCGGTCGTCGAGCGCAAGCATGACACCTCGAAGCTTGGTGCCCGCTGCGGTGCGCCACCACCGGTTCCATGGCTTGGTGTAGTCACGGGTGAACGGACACACGCGGACACAGATTGCGCAGTCACTGTTGATCTTGGACCAGTAGCCGAAGCACGCTTCGCCATCGACTGACCATTTGCGCACCCCTTTGAGTCCGGAACGGTTCAGCGCAACCGGCACCGGTCCACCGTGGGGGATCGCCCGAGCCGGACACGCCTCGGCGCACCGATTGCACGATTCACAGAACTCCTTCACTCCGAAGCTGACGGGTCCGTCGTGGTGCAGGGGGAGATCGGTGAAGATCTTCCCAAATCGAAGCCCGGTCCCGAATTCGGGTGTGATCACCATTCCGTGGCGCCCGTACTCGCCGAGACCGGCCGCCAGCGCGAGCGGGATCGCGAGCGCGGTGTCGTTCATGGAGGGAACCGCCTCATACCCAAGGTTCTTGATGTACTGAGCCACGCCGAGAAGGACCGCAGCATCACGCGAATATCCAAGGCCTGTTGCGGTTCCGGACAGCGCCGACGGAGCGGTCTGGATCAGCTCCTGGTCCATCGATTGTCCGATCACTATCACGCTGGTGACAGACGGCGGCAACGGGTTGGGTTTGGCTTCGCCGGTCAGCGCGCTGAACCGTTCGGTATAGATCCAACGGTCGTCATGTTCAGCGATTCCCACCAGATCGGCACCGAACACCTTTGCGATCCTCTTGACGTGGGCTGCAGCAACGACCGGAGACTCGGGGTCGAGTCGTTGCTCCGGCCCGGCCCGAAGCATGGAGAGGGGATCGAGGAAGCCGTCTCGCCTGCCGTCGCTCTCGTACATTTCGGTGAAGATGTCAGATACGTGCCAGGAGGCGTTGCGGAGTGCGTAGTCCCGTTGGGTGAAACCGTTCGCCCTACGCCACTTCGTCAGCGGACGACGATAGGTGGCATAGAAGCGCTCCGACTTGTCGTTGCGGATCGCGGGATCCCACCACGAACGAGAGAACACATCGTTCACCTGACTGAATCGTTCGAAGTCCTCCAGCACTTCGAATCCGCCCTTCATCGGGTCAGCAGCTCGGCTCATAGTCACCAGCCACTGTGCCACAGTCCGGTCGATCGATACACCGGTTCGCTCGCGGGACCCCAACGGTGCTTGTCATGCAGGGAAGTTATCCGCTCGATCTTCGACGGCTAGTAGCGTGAACCCGGTGCCTGTCGATACCACCGTGCCCAGCGAACCGGGCTGGCGGGTGCTGTTCGGCTACCGCTTTCTGAGGTTACGAACGCCAGTAGTGCGACGTCTCGTGCAATTGATCCCGGGCCTCATACTCTTCGGTTTGGCGATTGCTCTGATGGTCGCGTCGGATCTCGGGACCAACCCCTGGACGGTGTTCGCCCAGGGCGTCGCAGAGCGGACCGGCACATCGGTCGGGACAATCGTTGCGCTCACCGGGCTCACATTGCTGATCGCATTCGGACCCCTCGGTGAGCCGGTAGGTCTAGGGACGTTGCTCAACGTTGCAATCATCGGCCCGATCATCGATGTGGCGCTGGCCATCATCGGAGAGGACCACAACCTCATCACCCGTGTGCTGTTTCTGGGGCTGGCTCCGCCCGTCCTCGGGCTCGCCTCGGGCCTCTACCTCGGTGCGGGACTGGGACCGGGCCCCCGAGATGGGCTTATGACCGCGTGGGCCCGCAGGGGAGTTCCGATTGCGAGGGCTCGCACGATGATCGAGCTCACTGCGCTCGCTGTCGGCTGGCTGCTGGGCGGCGTTGTCGGTATCGGTACCATCTACTTCGGTCTGACCGTCGGATTCTGGGTTCGGACCTTCCTCGCTCGGTTGCAGATCGATCGGCCTGTGTCGGGCATCTGAGGGAGCTTCTGGTCGCGACCGACGCTCCTGTCACTCTTGGAAAGTTGTGATCGTGACATCTCAAACCGCCCCAGACCTCGAGACCGAGCGAGCGGCGCTGGAGCAAGCCCGAACCGCGGTGCACGCCAAGCTGAGAACGCTGGCCGGCATCACCGGAGGAGCCGCGGACTCGCTCGCCCAGGACTACATCGATGCCGTCGTATCCGGCGCCGTAGAGAAGCTCCAGCAAGAGTTGGTCGTGTTCGGAAGGATCGACGATGCCGACACTTGGCGGATCGGGCTGTACGGAATCGATCAGGATGGTGACCAGCTCGTCGTCGATTGGCGAGCCCCTTTCGCACAAGCCTTCTATCAGGCCCGGTTCGAAGAACCGCGCGGACTCGACCGACGGGTGACCTATGTGGGCTCGATCGATGATCTCTTCGTCGAGGAATTCACCACCGGTGAGGTGCACGGATCGTCACCTCTGATGCGGGAACTCAACCGATCCCGTGGCGCGCAGATGCGTGCTGCAGTCGCCACTCTGCAATCTGAACAAGACACGCTCGTCCGACTCGATCCAGATGCGAAACTGGTGTTGCGGGGTGGCCCTGGCACCGGAAAGACCGTGGTCGGGCTCCACCGTGCAGCGTGGCTGGTGTACAACGACACCCGGTTGACCCGGCCGTATCCTTGTGATCGGACCAAGCGACCGGTTCCTGCGGTACGTAGCCGCCGTGATGCCCACCCTGGGCGAGGCAAGGATCGTCCAGACAACCTTCGATCGGCTTCTCGGGCCAACCACCGAAGCCGGCAGCGATGAGCGATGGCTCGAGGTGCTCGATCGGTACGAGGCCGGGTTGCTCCGGCCCTCCGAGATCAAGGCCGGGTACAAGCGAATCGTGCAACCGGAACGCCGGTGAGAACAATCTCTTCACATGACGCCCGTGCTGAGCTTGGTGAACTCGAGCGTCGCTGGCCCAACGTCACCTTGATACGAGCCGATGATGTGTGGTCTCACAAAGGTGTCGAGTACGACGCCGTCATCGTTGACACCGAGGGGATGAGCCCTCCGCAGGTGTACCTGGCAGCGTCCAGAGCGGCACACGAGCTGGTGGTGGTTGCTCACCGCTGACATCTCGTTCGCTCGGTAGGCTCGCCCTTCATGAGTGATCGTCGTCCAGCCCAGTTTGGTGTTCACGTAGGCCAGCAGAACGCCACGATGGACGAACTGATCGCCCTGTGGCAACGGCTTGACGACGTCGTCGATTGGATATCGGTCTGGGACCACCTGTACGAGGCACCGCCGGACGGAGGTCGTACGCCCCACTACGAGGCGGTAGCTAGTCTTGGAGCGCTCGCGTCGGTCACCGACCATGCTCGAATCGGGTGCCTCATGTTCTGTGTGCCGTTCCGCAATCCTGCGGTGCTCGCCAAATCATGTGTGGCCATCGACCACATATCGAATGGGCGCTTCGAGCCCGGGTTCGGGGCCGGTTGGCATGAGCCCGAGTTCAAAGCGCACGGAATCGAATTCCCCCATATCGGAGCTCGCTTCGACATGCTCAACGAGGGATTCGAGATCATCAAGGCCATGCTCAACGAGCCGGGCCCCACCACATTCCTGGGTCGGTACTCGAGTGTCAACGAGGTCACGTGTGTTCCCGGGCCGCTGAACCAGAGTCTTCGGCTCTGGGCTGGAGGGCGCGGCCCCAACCGGACACCGGCGATCGCGGCTCGGTATGCGGATGGCTGGAATGTTCCTTACGTCGGACCCGACGAGTTCCGCCGCCTCAATCATCGGATCGACGAAGCGTGTGAGCTGATCGATCGAGATCCAGCAACCTTGGAGAGGTCGGTCAACCTGGCGTTCCACATGGGAATCGATGAGTCAGCAGCCAAGGCGGAGCGACGCAAGATTCTCGATCAGTGGGGACCCGAGATGGCCGAACGAATCACTGCCGGTGCTCTCACGGGAACCCCTCGACAAGCACTCGAACAGCTCGCCGCATACCGCAGCGCCGGAGCAGACCTGATCAACGTCGCACTTCGGCTTCCCGTCGATACCGCAGCCCTCGACGTGTACCTCGACAGCGTGATTCCTCAGGCACGGGCGACCCTGGGGTAGCCATGGGCCACCCGGTTCCCTGGCACAATGGAAGCGATGTCCACTCTCTTGCTGTCGCTGCTCCGGATCGCCTCCCTTCTCTTCATCGCTCGAGCGATTCTGAGCTGGATCAAAATCGGACCTGAATCGCCGTTTCGGGCCATCTCAGATCTGGTGTATCGAGCGACCGAGCCGATCCTCGCTCCCGTTCGCCGTGTCATCCCACCGCTCGGTGGAATCGACCTGTCGATCCTCATCGTGATTCTAGGAATCAACCTGGTCTTGGTGCCGATCGCGGCGTCACTGTAGATTTCCTGGGTTCCACTATCGGTCGGCGTCAGTTCGTTCGGTCCAGTCGGTCCAATCGATGTTGTAGTCCTCGACGTATGCAATCGTGGCCATGCCGATCGAGTCGTAGAACCGATCGGCACCGATGCGGTCATAGAGGCCGTACGCATAGAGATGGTCTTTCACCGGACCCCGCATGGTGGCGAACCCGAACTCAATGCCTCGACGTTCCAGCCTTCGAACCAGCGTCCACAACGCCTCGGCCCCACTGGTATCGACATCGGTCATCGGATCCGCCGCAATGATGAACCGGCGAACCGTTTCCCCGCCCGCTTCGCTTTCGTCGATGACCTGGCTGATCCGTCGGAGGAAGTAGTCCGAATTGGCGAAGAACAACTGCGCATCGAACCGGAACACGACCAGTCCCGGCACCTGGTTGGCCTCGGGGTGCCGTCGCACGTCGTGATGTCCGGGCCGTTGATCGATCCGACCGAGTACGGCATCGTAGGGACGCCAGACACGGCGAACGAAATTCGCAATGGACAGCCCTACCGCGATCAGCAGCCCGTTGAGGACCCCGAATACGACCACAGCCACCATGGTGAACATCGCCAGCAGGAACTCGCTTCGTCGGACCTGACGAATCCACTTCAGCTGAGCCAGGTCGAACAGACTGATAGCTGCTGCAATCACAATCGCCGCCAACACTGTGGTTGGCAGATCGGCAATGAGGCCACCGCCGACGAACAACAAGATCACCAGCAGAAACGCACTGACAATTCCGACGACTTTTGTGCGTCCGCCGCTGGCGAAAGCAAGCGTGGTGCGGGTGGTGCTTGCACTGACAGGGAAGCCAGCGAAGAGACCGGCTGAGATATTCGAGGCGCCAAGTGCGATGATCTCCCGGTTGGGGTCGACCGATTCTCCCGTCCGCTGTGCAAAGCCGCGCGACAGTGCCGTGGTGTCGGTCAGCGTCACCCATGCGAGCCCAAGTGAGGCCGCGAAGATGGTTCCTATGTCACCGGCATCCAGGTCCGGTATGGCGGGGGTGGGAATACCCTTCGGCACCGCCCCGATGACAGACAGGCTGGACAGATCGAACAGGCGAACCGCCAACGTCGCACCAACGACAGCAAAGAAGACCATCGGGATCTGCGGTCGCTTGGCGAATGCGAGGATTCCGAACAGTGACAACGACCCGATGAGGAGTGCGGTCAGGTCGGTCCGCCCGTCGAGGATGCCCTGGATCGTGTCCACGAACCGCGCCGGGGGCGAGCCCGAAGGCACCGAGAAGCCGAAGAGCTTCGCCAGCTGGCTGACAATCATCACGATCGCCAGACCGTTGAGATATCCAAGCTGGACCGGGCGAGACAACAACTCCGCAATCGAACCGAGTTTGGCGAAGCCGGCGATAATGCAGATGAGCCCTGAGGCGAGCGCCAACATGGCTCCCACCGCTACCGCTTGGGCGGGGTCATTCCCCACCACAGCGAGTGCGACCGCGGCTGCGATGAGGGGAGCGAGTGACGAATCCGGTCCGAGCAGCAGATAGCGAGACGGACCGAAGATCGCATAGCCGATCAGTGCTGCGACCGAGGTGTACAGCCCGTTGATCGCCGGAAGTCCGGCAAGTTCGGCATAGGCCATGCCGTGCGGGACCATCAGCGCCGTAACCGCGATTCCGGCCACGACGTCGGCTCGTAGGTCGTCGGTGCGATACCGGGCCTTTTTGGGCTTGGGCTCCATTTCCTTATGTTTCCGTTGGCGTGGCGATGAGCTGTACCACCGCACCGTCCCCGGAATGGGCTGGTCCTTCGATCACTGGTCGCAACAGCTCCTCGCCGTGCAGAATCGTCATCGAGGTCAGTTCTTCTCGCAAGCGGTCAAGGGACATCGTGAACTTTGCCGACGGTGGACCTCCGGTGCCGCGACCGATCTGGTCGGGGGTGTAGGACTCGAGCACAAGAAGCCCGCCGGGACGTAGTGCTCGGGCCACCGCTCCATGGATCTTGGCCCGAATGTTCGGCGGCGTATGGGCGAAGATCGACACGATCAAATCCCACCGGTCGACCCCCAGGTCGAATGAGCTCAGGTCGGCGACGACGGTTCGGATTTCGACATCTCGCTCACGTGCGAGTTCTTGGGCCTTCTCCAACCCCCGGCGGCTCAGGTCGACCGACGTGACACGGTGGCCGAGTTGTGCAAGAAACACACCATTCCTGCCCTCGCCATCGGCTAGACACAGGGCATCGCCGGGCTCGACATGAGCAACCGATGCCCGAAGAAAGTCGTTGGGTTCCGTGCCATACAGGTAGTCGTCGCCCGAATATCGGTCGTCCCACACAGTGGAGGGCGTAGGGCGGTTGGCGTGAGCACCACTCATCAGGCCGATCGTAGGTCAAAGGGTCTCGACACTCACTGTCCGTCTTCAAGGTACGCACCGTTGCGGCCTCTCCCAGGACCTGGGGGTGTCATCGACCGCGTTACACCCCCTGTGCAATCGCAGGGCGATGAGAACGGGTCCGAACCGGCACCAGGTGTGAAAACCTCGTGGCGACAGGACCGAGAACGGCAGAGAGCAGCACATACCCTGCGGCGAGTGCTCCGAGCTCGGGCCCGTCTACGAG
>JBLYYW010000075.1:0-5569 GCA_048550155.1 Acidimicrobiales bacterium
ACGTTGCCATCGTCATCGATGACCGCATCGACAGCCGTCACGAAGTAGGCGTTTCGGAGCCGGACCTCTCGTCCCGGCGTGAGTCGGTAGTACTTCGGTGGAGGTTCCAGCCGGAAGTCATCTTGTTCGATCCACAGCACTCCGGAGAACGGCACCCGGCGCGTGCCGGCATCGGGGTCACCGGGATTGTTGACCACGTCCACCCACTCAACCTGGTCCTCAGGCCAGTTGGTGATCACTACCTTGAGAGGTTTGGTAACCGCCATACGACGAAGCGCTGTTGCGTTCAGCTCGGTCCGGACGAACGATTCGAGCAGTTCCACTTCGACCGTGCTGTTCGTCTTCGCCACGCCGACCCGGTCTACGAACGCCCGCAGCGCGGTCGACGGGTATCCACGTCGCCGCATACCTCGCACGGTTGGCATCTGCGCGTCGTCCCACCCCGATACATGACCGTCCTCCACGAGCTTGCGGAGCACCCGCTTGGACAGAACCGTGTGGGTCAGATTCAGACGCGCAAACTCTGTTTGCTCCGGAGTGTCGCCCGGTAGTTCCAGGTGGGAAAGACACCAGTCGTACAGCGGGCGATGGTCAGCGAATTCAAGAGTGCAGATCGAATGGGTGGTTCCTTCGATCGCGTCGCTCTGGCCATGAGCCCAGTCGTAGGTCGGATAGATGATCCACTGATCGTTGGTGCGATGGTGAGGAATCCTTCGGATCCGATAGAGCACCGGATCGCGCAGCCACATGTTGTCGGCCTGCATGTCGATCTTGGCTCTCAGGACTCGCGACGCATCGTCATAGGCACCATCTCGCATGCCTCGGAACAGTCCCAGGTTCTCCTCGACAGTCCGGTCACGGTAAGGACTCTCGACCCCGGGCTGTCCGAAGCCTCCGCGCTGATCTGAGATGGTCTCGGCATCTTGATCATCCACGTACGCAAGACCCTTGTTGATCAGGTCCTCCGCCCACTGATAGATCTGCTCGAAGTAGTCCGATGCGTACCGGGGTTCACCCTCGGGAATGACACCGAGCCATTCGAGGTCCTCACAGATTGCGTCAACGTAGGTCGTGTCTTCGGTTTCGGGATTGGTGTCGTCGAACCTGAGGAAGCATGTGCCTCCGAAGTCCTCGGCGATACCAAAATTGAGGTAGATCGACTTGGCATGGCCGATGTGGAGGTATCCATTCGGTTCAGGAGGAAACCGGGTTTGCACCCGGCCGTTGAAACGCCCCGAATCGATGTCGTTCTGAACCTTCTCACGGACGAAGTCAAGCGACTCCGTTGCAGCGTCTTCCATGGGCGGCAACGGTAGCGTTCGCACCCGGCTCCGCTGGCAATTACCCCGGTGACTTGTCGTCCTTCAGCGCCAATCCGAGTCCGGCTCCCAGAACGACCAGAAACAGTACGCCTCCATAGAGAACCCACCGTGGACGTTCGTCACCGGTTCCGATGTCGGAACTTGCCAGGTCCTGATCCGGCGGCAGTGGGACGACCCCGACCCCGAATTGTGTTTGGAGGGCGGTCTGGATGACACCATCGTCGCCAACCGGCGTCGACGAGCAGCCATCGGTCCTCAGGCGTTGATCCTCACCGACGTACGCCAGAACGGCAACCGTTCCACCGGAAGTGAATCCACAGTTCGCTCCGTTGTCCTTGTGGCTGTACAACAGGGCCCGATTTCGAAGTTCCCCCTGGTACAAGGTCTCGACGGCGAACGTCAGCTCGATCTCCTGATCACCGAACTGGCCTTTTGGACCCAACCGTTCATCGAGGACCTCACCGACGAAGACCGCTGCGAAGTCATTGCGGAACTCGAGTGCATCGACGAAGCCCACACAACTGCACGCCGATGCCGGTTTGGCAAATGTGAAGACGATGGACAACGACACGAGCAGTATCCCGGCACACATCCGGACCAAACGTCGAACTGGGCGGTGAGCGTTCATGGTCCTACGACGATTCCGGAAGAGTCTCAGTTCCCACCTGATGGGTCAGGGTCCCTTCGAGGACGCACTCGATGAAGAGTTCGGTTCCATCGACTCGCACGGTGTTGTCGATTCGCTGCACCTCGACCCGAACATCTCGGGATGTACCACCCAGGCCGCTCGACTGATGACGTTCCATCAGCCGCTCTTTCAGCCGCCGGGTTCCCTCTTCCACTGCCTCTTCGAGGGTCTCGTACGCAACGGTGTCACCGGGACGGTGCAACACGAAACCCGCTCTCTTCGGCGAGGTGATCGATGCGGTGAGCTGTACGCGAACGCTGCCCACGGCGGCCCCGACTGCGTTGGCTACCTCGCTGAACGGTGGGATGAGAACCTCGGTTCCGAGCAGCTCTGCGACCGGTGGATGATACAGCGATGCCGATGCCCCGACGCCGATGATCGGACGGTCCAGGGCAACCCGAACGTCGTACAGGTCGTGGGAGAGGCCGACGTGTTGCCACACCGGGTCCGGCAGTCCAACCGCTGCGGCGATGACGGCGCCCGTACGACGTTCCACGGCGTGCAGAATTGCCTCTCCCGCGTCGTCTCCTGATTGGAACCGGTGCTCACCGAAACGGTCGAGAGCAGCCGCGAACAGCCTGAGGCCGGCCGCCGAAGCGCGGGCGTCGAAGGCGGAGCCGAAGTGTTCGGCCACAACTCGGCCCCGAGCCCACGCAGCGTCGGTAGGCGTCAGGGCTACGAACTGCAGCCCCCCTTCTGCGGCAGCCCGGCGAGCCGCAAGATAGTCGCGACGGGTGGAGAACGCAGAGGTGGCTTCCAGGAGCCCGCCGTCAGAGGTGATGCAGAACAGACCGTCGGTGTCGGCGACGATACGTCGAACGATCTGAGCCTCGAGACGATCGACGATCTCGGGGTACATGACCTGAGCGGCGCCCAGCGGCATCACCCTCCCCGGCCCGATACGGAGTTCTGAAGTCCGCTCGTCCCATGCGACCTCGCTGTCACCTCCGAGTCCCTCGGTTGTGATCCGGGGTGAGCGAACCATGGTGGCGACACCGCCGACGGTTGCGCCGTCATCGACCGGCTCGGGTATCGCGTTCGAAACAACAGCGACATCGGTCGTCGTGCCACCGATGTCAACGACGACAGCGTCCTGAATGCCTGCGAGATGAATTCCCCCGAGCAGAGACGCGGCCGGTCCTGAAAGAATTGTCTCAACCGGCCGCTCAATGGCCTGGGGTAGCGACATAACCGAACCGTCGGACCTCACCACCACCAGCGGCACCCCGAGTCCTGCCTGGCGAACCGAGCGCTCGAAGGCGTCCAGCAGACGTCGAACTGGAGCGGTCAAGACCGCATTGGCCAGTGCAGTTGAGGCTCGACGAGGTCCGTCCAGTCGGCCGCTCAGATCGTGGGAGCAGGTCACCGGTAGGCCAGCGGTGCGTTCATCGGCGCCGAGGATCTGGCGTATCGCAACCTCGTGGGCTTCGTTGCGAACCGCGAAGAGTGACGCTACTGCGACCGATTCGGTCGACCCCAGCACATCGAGGGCTGCGTTGAGTTCTTCGACGCCGAGTGCGATTCGCTCACGACCCTGGGCTGTGTGCCCTCCCGGAATTCGGATCACGTGGGCAGCGCGATCGAGCCCATCGATTCGAGCCATCGAAGAGTCATCGAATCCGGCAACCACCAGAGCGGCGCCTCCGCCGGTCCGCTCGACCATGGCATTGGTTGCGAGCGTCGTCGAGAGCGCCACCGACGTGATCTGTTCTGAGTCGACCCCGGCTGCGACCGCCGCATCAAGAACGTGGTGCAGCGCAGCTGACACACCGACGATCAGGTCATCGTGTGTCGTGGGTGCCTTGGCGCAGGCGACCACCTCGCCGTCAACGTTCACCAGCGACGCGTCGGTGAAGGTTCCACCGGTGTCAATACCAACTCGCATCGGGCAAGTATGGCTTCAGAAACAGATCGGTTCCGGTTCCGAACTCTGTTTGCGCACCTCAACCCAAGGTTTAGAGTTTTGTTGCCAGAGTCTCGATCTTGCCTCTAGGGTTGGTTCTTGGAAGACAGGACGAGAGTCTGGGGCTCCGGAATGCAGGAGATGAGCACACGATGACAAACGGTGGAGCACCGCGCTGGGAGCCGCTTGCGCGTCTGGCGATTCGGCTGAACCGCGACGAGCCGTCGCAGAACGACTCCGGTCAGAATGCGGCAGCCGCAGCGGCTCAACTCTGCGAGGCAGCCGATTTCAACGACGTCCTCCTGCGGGAAGCGCTTGCAGTATTCGTGGCAGGGGCCGAGCGTGGGCGTATCGGTGCACGCGCTGCGGACAGCCTCCGGCTTGCGATTCGCCAGTGCGATGGATCCAAGGCTCCGTTCCGCGGCGTCCGGCTTCGTGGTCGACGTCGGCCAACAGTGGAACGGTCTCGCCTGTAATTCCTGCGATCCATGAATCGCCAAGGTGATCCAAGCAGCACTCTCACCTGCACTTCATAGGCCAAAGATCACTTTGGTTCGGGAAATCCGACCCGCCGCGCTAGTGATGCCCTCCCGCAGGGTCTACCGTTCCTGTCCGTGGGGTGGAGGTTTCCGAGGGCGTTGTAAGCCAACCAAGGAGCATCCATGAAAAGCAGAACCTTGAAGGCCGGTCTGGCCTTCATTACCGCTACGGCGGCGGTGGTCGGGTTTACCGGACCATCGCAAGCTGCGAGCGTCGACGGTCAGACCTACAGCTTCCCTCTGGAAGCCAAGGCTGCGACATCGGCATCGGGTAACGCAGCGGGCACCGTCAACGGCACCACGCTGGAGTACACCATCTTCGCCGACGATCTCGGCGCCGACATCGACAGCGTCGTGATGCACTGGCACACCGGCACCTCCTGCGACGATGCCGGACCGATCGAGCTCGACGTCACCAGCGCCGGCGCCATCGACCTGATCGACGAGCGGTTTGTCACCGAAGGCTCAATCGCACTCGGAACGACCGACATGGAAAACGTCTACTTCAACGTGCACAACGCCGACGGCCTCGCCGTCCTGGCCTGTGGCGAATTGGACGCGACGCCCGATCCCCTCCTGGCGAGCCCAGAGTCCAAGACGATCACCGTTGGAGCCGGCGTGGAAATGGACAGCAGCGGAATCGACGCCGGTGGCAGTATCACGCTTGAAGGCAGCCGGCTGCAGATCAACCTTGACTACACCGGTAACAACCTGTCCGACGTCAGCAAGAACCTGTTGATGCTTCGGTCAACCACCTCGTGCGACAACTCGTCGGATGTCTACCTGGTAGGCAGCAACATGCGCACCATCTCAACCTTTGGAAGCACCGAGATGCTTGCGGACGCAGACGGCGCAGGCGGAAACAACTCCCTCGCAGACGTCTACAACAACACGTTCTGGTCGTGGACCGCGGCGTCGATCGGAGGCCCCGAAGAACTCGCGATCGACACCGAAATCGTGCTCACCACCGAAGAAGCTGCACAATTGCGCAATAGTGGATTCACCCTTGTGCTGCACGGCAACGAAGGCAACGGCGACGATACTGAGCCGGCCGCTCTCGATGGACTAGAAGTTCAGGAAGCCATTCCGGCCAACTGCCTACAGGTGAACACCGGCT
>JBLYYW010000076.1:0-4662 GCA_048550155.1 Acidimicrobiales bacterium
GCGTCCGTGTTCTCGCTTCGGGCCTGGCGGCCCTTGCTTCACGGACTCGGGCCTTCGGGTCGGCCCGGAGCATGGCGGGCGGCGCTCGTTCCTCGCTAGGAGACTGCTGAGAAATTGGGTGCCCGGGGTGCATGACTTCAGTGCACATCGCCGTTCCTGTGATTGGCGTGGGGTGACTCAGCGGTTCCCGTCTTTGTTCATGTCGTTGAGCGTTGTGGCCGCCCGCCCGGCGCGACGGTCCTGTCTGGGGACCGGTGCCAAGATTAGGTGGTTTGAACACTCCAGGCGGTCCCGTTGTGTGCGAGTCCGAGGTTGATCAGTCGTTTGAGGTTGACTGCTGCGGCCCGAATGGAGAAACCGATCTGGTTCCGGTCGATCCCGCGGTAGCGGACTCGTCGATTCCCGTTCGCGACTAGCCATGCGATAGCTCGTTCGACCATGGGACGGTATTGGCGGTAGTCGTCTAGATCGACTTTGGCTGCCCAGTCCTGGCGAGCTGACCTGAGCAGCTTGTCATGCTTTGTGAGGCACACGATCCGGCCGGTTTTAGAACCGGTGCACCTGGACCTCAACACACAGTTCTTGCATCGTTGAGCGAACCTGGCGCTCCCGCTCGGGTTGATGTTCACAGTGAGACCTGCTGGGCAGGTGACGGTTCGGGCATCGTGATCGACAGCGAAGTCATCAACAGAGAACTGGTCATCGCCGAGATGAGGATTTCTGTGCCGGCCGATTGGTTTGATAACAGCACGGTGGCCCGCTTTGTCCAACTGATCCCGGACCTCGCCTGACCCGTAGCCCGAATCGCCAAGGACCTGCAGACCCGGTGGCTCCCCTTCGAGCAGGCCCACACCCGCTGGCCCATCCCCGGCATTGGCTGGGGTCAGATCACAACCGGTGATCAGACCGGTCTCTGGTTCAACCGCTATGTGAGCCTTGAACCCGTCCCGATACGACGATCTCGACTTGTGCATATGTCGGGATTCCGGATCGACCGTGGAAATCACCCGATCTCTAACGGTCCCGGTGATCATTCGCCAGGATCCAGCAGGGCCATCGGGGTCAGGCTCAACATCCTGGCCAGCAACCAGAGCCAACAACCCGACCAGTTGTTCCTGCTCGGCTGTGAGCTCGACACCATCAACAGCCTCCAACACGGCCAAAGCGTCGTTGACCAGACCCGTAACCAGTTCCTTCCGGGCGACAGGATCATTCCACGCACACGCCGGCTTCCCCGAAGCCGAATAATCATGAGCAGAGACCTCGACACCAGCCGCAGCAGGAACCGACCGGCGAACCCGTCGGATCATCGACACCAACTGGGTCACGGTGTCCTGAGTCGCAACCGCATCATCCAACAACGTCGAGTCCAACGCCCGCCGGTTCTTCCCAGCCAACACCCCGGTCTCGGAGATCACACTGCGAACTGCGTCAAAGATCCGTTCAGGCTGCTCAGACTTACGGAGCTTGTTACGCCACAACGTCAACACCGTGGGATGAAACCCCTCATCGTCCAACGCCATCCCACACGCCACCTTCCAACGAATATCGGTCGTCAACGCCTGAACAGCTTCACGATCCGACAGGCCTTCCAATGACTGCAACACCATCACCGTCGCAACCACATCAGCCGGAACCGACGGCCGCCCCCGCCCCGACCCAAACAAATCACCGAACATCTCATCAGGGAATACCCGGCCACGATGATCAGCCAGAAACCTGTGCACCGAACCCTCCGGCACAAGATGCCCAACCAAGGCGTCCGCATCCATCAACTCACGATCAACCGGCGAAGAACCCTGCACCCCCAAATCATGAACCAACCCAACCAAAAACGCGAGCCCTAAACCACCGAATAAATCAGCAGTCTCCTAGGCCCGCCTGTGTTGTCCCCGGAGGGAATCTCAGTGTTGGAGTTCGGCTCCGCCGAGGGCGGCTGTGGGTTCGCCTAGGAAGTGGCCCTGACCCCAGTCGACACCGAGTTTTCGGAGGGAGCGAAGCTGATTCCAGGTCTCCACGTTCTCCCCGACCACCCAGGCTCCCATTCGGTGGGCCATGTCCACTACCGCACCTACGACGGCTGCAGAGGCGGGTTCGTCGACGGTTCTGGTGAGGCGACCGTTCAACTTCACGACGTCGGGTTCGAACTCGGCAACGACCGAAAGACTGGAGAAGCCGTCGCCCACGTCGTCGACGGCGATCCGCACGCCCCGCTTCCGAACCTCGCGCAGTTGGCGAGCCGCCGCCCCGATGTTGTTGTACCTATTCCATTCGACGGCCTCGAATACCACCTGATCGGCGGAGATTCCAAGAGCTTCGGCCTGATCGATGCACGAGTGAATCGCCTCGGTGTCGAACTGACCGCCGGGCGCCCCAAGGTTGAGGAACAGAAGACCTTCGCCCAACCAACTGGCGTCAACGGCCCGCAGGCTCAGGTTGCGCATCAGCTGGTCATAGGCTCCGACGCGACCGACCCTGGTCGCTGTCTCGATCAGGTGCTGGGCATCGATGACCCCGTTTGGTCCTACGCCTCGAACCAGCGCTTCGAAGCCGACCGCAGTACGTTTCTTCAGCGAAACCACCGGTTGAAACCGGACTTCGTACCGTTCTGGTTCGCTGTCGGCGTCGGAGGTGAGGCCGAGCCTGGCAGCGTGGCGTGAAAGCGTCGTCCCCAACAGTGCGTAACGATGCCACTGCGAGACGGGCAGGTCGGTCGGGGCGAACGCCAAGCGGATATCTCTGAGGCGATCGGGGAATGCTCTGATCATCGCGGTCGTGAACTCGTCAGCGTCGTAGACGGCCAAACGGGCCTCCGACGAGCTGACATCGACGACATCGGCATACGACGCCGCGAATTCCTCAGCTTCGGCCTGGAGCGCATCATCGGTAGAACCGATCAGCACTGCCATTTCCGTACCGAGAGGCAGCGCGGTTCTCAATGTTGCGTGAGCGAGGGCCATGGGTCCAACAGTAGCGAATGGTGACTCTGCGCAGGGGACTCTCGGCGGGGATAAGGCCATCGACCCAAGGTCCGGGGCTCAAGACAATCACCTGGTGTGCCGTTGATTTCACTGTCCACGTCGGGTTGCCCGGTCCGTGGTCAACCACCCACTCTCGGAAGGAGTGGGGTCAGACCGAGACCAGACCAGGAAACCTGTTGGCTACATGCCCCTCTTGACGATGCCGAGCAATCGGAGAACACGGGCTCTGGTGGGCTCGGCCGCGGTAGCGGCAGTGGTCAGCCTCCTCGTTTCCTGGCGGTTGGGTGGGAATCGGATGGACGCTCTCGAGGATCGGATGTTGATCTTCGGCGTCTTCGTTGTGCTGCTTCTTTTCCTGGAAGTTCGGCCGATCGCCAGTGAGCTGTCCACCAGGCTTGTCACGTTCTCCTGGACGTTCGGGTTCACCCTCTTGCTGATCGTCCCCGTGCATCTGGCTCTGACCGCAGTCGCCGGGGCCTCGTTGGTCGGCTGGGTGGCGTCATCGCTCACCGGAACACGGACCGAGATCGCCACCGGCTTCGACACCAGCAGTTCGGTGCTCTCGCTGACTGCGGCAGCGGTCAGTGGGTCACTCATCGCTGATCTCGATGCCGTGGCTCTCGGAGCAGACCCCGAAGTCGGTTGGCTGTTGGCCATCCTGGTTGCCCAGACAACCGGCGTTGTCACCGGTGCGGTGCTCGATGGTTTGGTGACCGGATTCGACGAGGGTCTCCCGATCTTGAAGACCGTGTGGGCCTGCGGCCTCAATCTGCTCAGAACCGATGGCTTGTTGTTCGGTCTGGCGCCGGTGTTCGCAGTCGTCGGGACCAACTCGGTGATCTTGTTGCCAGTGCTGCTGGCGATCGTATGGGTGATCCTGCACAGCGCGACCGCGGCGCTTGCCAGTCAACTCGATGCGACGATCGACGGGCTGACCCGGATTCCGAATCGCCGGATGTTCGAGGTGCAGGCGTCGCTGATCCTTGAACGGGTAGCTTCCCGCGGGACCCAAGCCGCCGTGATCCATTTGGACCTCGACGGATTCAAGGGGATCAACGACCGGCTCGGCCATCAATACGGCGACGGTGTGCTGAGGCTCATCGCCGCCCGGCTCGAGAGTTCGAAGCGTCCGGTCGACATGGTTGCTCGGCTTGGTGGCGATGAGTTCGCGATGGTGCTGGGAGACGTCAGCGGCCGGTCTGATGCAGTGTCGGCCGCGAAACGAATTCTCCGTCTGATCGAAAAGCCTCTCGATGTTGACGGTGTGCCGCTCAGCGTGAGTGCCAGCCTCGGCGTCGCCTTGTTCCCCGCCCATGGAGACAACCTTGCCTCGGTCATTCACAACGCCGACTTGGCGATGTATCGAGCCAAGACCGACCTCATCGGGGTGTCGTTGTTCTCCGAAGGTTCCTCGGGTGCGCCGGGCAGGCTCTCATTGGTCAGCGAGTTGGGCAAGGCGCTGGAGCAGGATCAGCTTCAGTTGCATTATCAACCAAAGGTCGAGATGGCCACCGGAAGAATCCGGATGGTCGAGGCCCTGCTCCGTTGGAATCACCCCGTACACGGCGAGGTGAATCCGTCGTGGTTCATGCCGATGGCCGAACAGACCGATCTCATGCGTGACCTCACCGACCACGTCCTCCAGATGGCGCTGCGGCAGTGCGCCGCCTGGCATCGGAGC
>JBLYYW010000077.1:0-4538 GCA_048550155.1 Acidimicrobiales bacterium
CGGGCGTACCGTCGTCGGTAACCGTCACGGTCACCGGGTAAACCCCTGGTCCCTGGGCCTCGGTCGGTGTCCACTCGAAGACGCCACTAACCGGATCTATGGTCATCCCCGCCGCGATCGCGGTCCCATCGAGAGTGAAGGCCAGACCATTGGCAGGTAAATCGACATCGGTCGCTGTGGCGGTGAAGCCGAGAGAGGCCAGTTCGTCGACCGTCTGATCACCGATGTCGCCGAGAACCGGAGCCTCATTGGTTTCGCTCACCGTTATGTCGAAGGTCTCAGCATCGGAAAGCGCGGGCACACCGTCGTCGGTGACTCTGACCGTCACGGAAAAGACGCCGGGACCCTGAGACTCAGTAGGTGTCCACTCAAATACCCCACTCGTCGGATCGATGGAGGCGCCGGTGGGCGCTCCAGCATCGACACTGAAGGTCAGGCCGTTAGCGGCAAGATCGACATCGCTTGCGGCCGCGGTAAACCCGAGCGAGACAAGCTCGTCAACCGCTTGGTCGCCGATAGCGTCCAGAACCGGGGACTCGTTTACTTCGCCCACCGTGATATCGATGGTCTCTGAGTCATCGAGGGAAGGCACACCATCGTCGGTCACCCGTACCGTCACCGAGAAGACACCTGGACCTTGGGTCTCCGTCGGTGTCCACTCAAACACCCCAGTCGCGGCGTCGATAGTCATCCCGACAGCCGCACCGGCATCGAGGCTGTACGCCAGCGTGTCTGCGGTATCGACATCGGTTGCGGCCGCGGTAAACGCGAGCGAGGTCAACTCATCAACTGCCTGGTCACCGATAGCGGCAAGAACCGGGGCGTCATTCTCGGCTAGGACCGTGATGCCAATCGTTGCGGCCGGAGATGTGAACTCTCCATCGGACACGGTGAAGGTGAACTCATCCGCGCCGAAGAAATCCGTGTCAGGCGTGTAGGTGACGAAGGGAAGGCCAACACTGCTGAGCGTTCCGTTGGCTGGTACCGATGCGACTTCGAAGGTGAGCGGGTCGTCGTTGGGATCGGTGCCGCTGAGCACGATCTCAATGGGCGTGTCCTCATCGGTCGCTACTGCGGCGGGATCGGCCACGGGCGGCTCGTTCGCCGTCAAGGTCAACGCCCGTGCCATGAACGATGCAAATTGATCTCGCAACACGGAGTCGAAGGGGCAGAAGTTGGCGGGATCAACGCGGCAGCCCAGCGTTACACCAACCGCGGCGAGGGCGTTGATGTCGTCCTCATGGATGCTCGAATCGTCGTCGACGAAGAAGTCGGTGGTGGAGGCAGGGAACTCGAATGCGCGGACGAACACCGATGCCAGTTGCGCTCTGGTGACATCATCATTCGGGCAGTAGAGATCGGGACCGCATCCGAATACAAAGCCGGCATCAGCGATCGCGTTGATGTCATCCTCATGCACACTGGCGTCGTCATCGGTGAAGTGGTCGGTGGTCGACACCGGCAGACTGAAGGCGCGGGTCATGAAGGAAGCCAGCTGCGCCCGCGATACTGGAAGTGAAGGGCAGTACTGGTCGTTGACCGGAGGGTTGCAGCCCTTGGTGATCCCGGCCGCAAGGATGAACTCAATATCGGCTTCGTGGATGTTCCCGTCGTCATCATTGAAACCGGCGCCGGGCTCAGTTTGAGCTAGGGCCGGACTGGTGCCGAGCACCAGCAAAACCACAAGAATCACGAACGGCATTGAACGCCGCAGGTCGACCGACATAATGCGCTCCCTCAATTGCGGTTGACACACCACTCACGACCCTACCGGTGGGTCCGCGGAAACCCGGGGCAATCGAGACTCATATGGGAATCAATGGGAGGTCAAGTCTGAGGTTCAAGCAACGCCGTATGCAGGGCGGATGACATCGTTGAGCAACCGAATTCGATCTGACCAATCGCCAAAGCCAGCCGTTATCGCGGCCTCGGTGACTTCGAGCAACTGACGGGTACCAAAGCCGTGGTTGACGACGGCATTCTCGAACTCGTCGGTCATCGACACATTGGACATCAGGCGATTGTCCGTATTCAGGGTGACTCTGAACCCCAGCCGAACCAGGAGTCCCAAAGGGTGTTGCGCCGCACCCGCAGTTGCACCGGTGTCGGCGTTGGACTTTGGACAGACCTCGAGGGGGACACGATGGTCACGGACCACGCGTGCGGTATGGCCCAGCTCGACGTCCTGAATGTCCAGATAGTCAAACCGAAAGCCGGAACCGCCGGTCGCACCAGCGGGCGAGACCTTGATCTTGACGCCTTCGCCCGGCGAGAGATCCTCAACGATCCGCACCCCATGGCCGATTCGATCTGCGGAACAATGCAGTATCGCCTGGGCCATCGACTCGGGGCCGTGACCCTCGCCCCCGTGGATCGTGAGTCCCAGCCCACCGGCGCGGGCGATGCGACAAGCTGACTGGTGGGCACGGGCAGGGAATCCGCCCTCCGGACCCGCCAGGTCGAAGGCAACGAGACCCTGGTCAACGAACTGGATGGCAGCGCGCGCCACCTCTTCGGAATCCGTGTCGTCCCGCATTGCCACCGCGATACCGTTCAAATAGATGCCGGTGCTGTATGCAGCCCGAGTGAACCCTTCCAGTACCGCCTCAATGACGTCCTCCCTTGCGAGACCGTGGCGTGTGTGCAGGCTCGGCGCAAATCTCACCTCGGCATACCGGACACCGTCGTCCCAGAGGTCAATGCCCGCCTCGAACGCAACCCGCTCGAGATTCTCGACTGTCTGGGTAACCGCAATGGTGTGGCTGAACGAACGCAGGTATCTCTCCAGAGACCCCACCCCGCGTTGGTGGAACCAGTCCGCCAACTCAAGCGTGTCGGACGTGGGTAGATCGGCATATCCCTGCTGTTGGGCGAGGTCCAAAATCGTTGCCGGGCGCAGTCCGCCATCAAGATGGTCATGGAGAACCACCTTGGGGAGACGTTTCAGTGCTTGGCGCGAGATCGTCTGTTTCGCTGCCATCACCTGCGCCCCCCTTCTCACCGATCGGTAGCTGTAGGCCCTATTGCCAGTATGTGATGTCAGCGTCTGGCCAATAAGGGTCGACCGGCACTGCCCGGTCACGAATTCAGCGGGACTTTCGCCCTTATGTCGTTCGGCACCGGCGCCCGCAGCGACGTCATCCAGGTGGCGGGGAGCGCGTAGGCTCGCTCTATGCCCAACAGACTTGCTGATTCCACATCGCCGTACCTCCTCCAACATCAGGACAACCCAGTTGACTGGTACGAATGGGGAGATGACGCCTTCGAGTTGGCCCAAGCCACTGGTCGACCGATCTTGCTTTCGGTTGGGTACTCAGCCTGTCACTGGTGCCACGTCATGGCGCACGAATCGTTCGAAGACGACGAAACCGCCGCATATATGAACGAACACTTCGCAAATGTAAAGGTGGATAGGGAGGAGCGCCCCGACGTTGATCGCATCTACATGGATGCGCTGCAGGCCATGAGCGGGCACGGCGGCTGGCCGATGACCGTATTCCTGACCCCGACCGGAGAGCCGTTCTTTGCGGGCACCTACTTCCCCAAGGAAGCTCACAGCCATATGCCGTCTTTTCGTCAGGTTCTCGAGAGCGTGACCACAGCTTGGCTCAATAACCGAACAGAACTCGAGGGCCAGGCGGACCGGCTGGCCCATGCAGTGCGAACCGGGTTCCCCGCCTCCGACCCACCGCCGACAGCGGTGGCGGCAGCGGCAGCGATCCGGACCCTGATCAACGCCCACGACAAGGATTGGGGCGGCTTCGGCAGCGCTCCGAAGTTTCCCCAGGCACCCGCACTGGAGTTCCTGCTGCGAGCCATCGCCCTGGACTCATCCAACCGACCAGCTATCGAGCCCGTGCTGCGCACGACGCTCGACGCCATGCGAGCCGGCGGCATCTACGACCAAATCGCCGGGGGCTTCGCCAGGTATTCCGTCGACGGCCAGTGGTTGATCCCGCATTTCGAAAAGATGCTCTACGACAATGCGCTCCTCGCTCGGGTCTACTTGCGGGCCGGCCAGGTGCTCGACGAACCTCGCTACACACAGACCGCTATTGAGACCCTGGACTATCTGGTTAGGGATATGACCGACGCAGGCGGTGGTATTCACGCCGCGGAGGATGCCGACTCCGAGGGCGTCGAGGGCAAGTACTACGTGTGGACCAGACAAGAGATTCGCAGCATCGTCGGGACCGATGCCGATGCCATCGAGGACCTGTACGGCGTTACCGACGAAGGGAACTTCGAAGGGTCCAACAACCTTCATCTCTCCTCGAGCACCGAGCAGGTCGCCAAGAAACATGGCATGACAGAAGCCGCCGTGATTGCAGCCAAGCAACGAGCCGATGCCGCCCTCCGCACCGCTCGCGCGCAACGCATCGCCCCTGGACGCGATGACAAGGTGATCGCTGCCTGGAACGGGCTTGCGCTGCGTGCCTTCGCCGAGGCTGGGGCGGTGCTCGACTCGGAGAAGTACCTCAACTCGGCAATCGCAATCGCCGAGTTCGTCACGACCACGATGGTCAGAGACGACGGAC
>JBLYYW010000078.1:0-10990 GCA_048550155.1 Acidimicrobiales bacterium
CCACAACGTCTCCACCGCATCGGCTGCGGCGTAGCGGATCTGGTCGTCGGTCAGGTCGTCGGAGGCGGTGTAGGAAAGCTGAGTGGTCCCCTTTCCCTGCGCCTCGAATCCCAGGTAGTGGCTGGCCGCCCAGGCGAGGCCGTGGAACCAGGTGAAACCGCTGCGACCCTGATGTAGCAGGGCGTCGCCCAGCTGAGCGTCCCACCACAAGAGGTCGGTGGTCGTATCGCTCGTTCCCCACACCGCGTTGTCGAGCACCCGGGCGTCGAAATTGGCGTTCCACGCATCGGCGTGAATCCCGGTCAGGACCGGAGCGAGCTCGTGGGCGTCCAGGTCTCGTACGTCGACCACAAACGAAGACTCCGATCCGTCCAAGTCTCGGATTGCGACCGACATGACCCGGAGCTCTCCTCTCCCCGGGCCATCGATTGGAACCTCGGTATCGATCGCCACACGGCTGGCGCCGACCAGGGCGTTCCGGAGGTGAGTGAGCTCGCCCGGTTCTGTGATGAATCGGAGTGGAACACTCGCCGGGTCCAACGTCACCCCGTGACAGTACGCCCTCGGCGAGGAGCTCGACCAATGTTCGATCCGGGTAGGTCGTGCCGATGCCGCGCGGTCTACCGTGAAGTTGCAACGAGCAGGGGGAGAATCAATGACGCCGATCGCAGTGGCTGACTGGGACAAACTGGCCGATCGAGAGCCGTTGGGCGCGGCGGTGGCCGGAGTCGAGCTGGTGATCGTGAGGTTCGACGACAATCACTCGGTGCTGCACGGGCGGTGCCAGCATCGCGGGGCCCTGATGGCCGATGGGCACGTGAGCGGCGACGACCTGATCTGTGGCCTGCACGGATGGGACTACCAGTTCCGAACCGGGATCAGCTCGTACAACAACTCCGAACGTTTGCATCGCTTTTCGTCCTGGCTGGAGGACGGTCAGATTCTGGTCGATGAGGAGGAGATCACCAACTGGGAACGAGAACATCCCCAGCCGTGGAATAACGACGCCTACCAAGGCCGCTACCAAGACATGCACGGAGCCCCGGAGGAACCCCATGTGGGTTTGATCCGATCGCTTGCTGCAGACGGTCTTTCAAAGGTCGGTCACCACGGACCGGTGGCGGCGATGGGTGTGTCTCGCGAAGATCTGCCCAAGTGGGACACCATCCAAGTGATCACAGCCCAGCTCGCCCGACGACCACTGCTGGATGACGTGCCAGTGGATACCTCGACGGTGATCGGCCCTTCCGCCGCCAAGCCGCTACGGCTCGACATCCCGCTCTTCGTCAGCGACATGAGCTTCGGTGCGCTCAGCGAGGAGGCCAAGGTCTCCTTGGCTCGGGGCGCCGAACTCGCCGGCACGGGCATCTGTTCGGGCGAAGGCGGCATGTTGCCCGAGGAGAAGGCTGAGAACAATCGGTACTTCTATGAGCTGGCGAGCGGGCGGTTCGGATGGGATCTTCAAAAGGTCGCCGACGTGCAAGCGTTTCACTTCAAGTTCGGTCAGGGCGCCAAGACCGGAACCGGTGGGCACCTACCCGGCAAGAAGGTCATCGGCAAGATTGCCGAAGTGCGTGGTCTCGAAGAGGGCACTGACGCAATCTCTCCGGCCACGTTCCCTGACCTCGTGACACTCGAGGACTACCGAGAGCTCGCAGCCCAGGTCCGGGACGTTTCTGGTGGTATTCCGATCGGAGCCAAGCTCTCGGCCCAGCACATCGAGGCCGACCTCGATGCTGCCATGGAAATCGGCGTCGACTACGTGATTCTTGACGGTCGGGGCGGTGGCACCGGGGCAGCCCCAAAGGTCTTCCGAGATCACATCTCGGTTCCCACGATTCCAGCCCTGGCCCGGGCTCGCCGCCACCTCGACGCAGCGGACAGTGACGTGACGCTCATCATCACCGGGGGCCTTCGTACTCACACCGACTTCGCAAAAGCAATGGCTCTGGGGGCTGACGCGATCGCCCTCTCCAATGCACCCATGCAAGCGATTGGCTGTATCGGTATGCGCGCCTGCAACACCGATGCGTGTCCGGTTGGGATCGCCACCCAGAAGCAGGACCTGAGGGCTCGGCTCATCGTCGACGAGGCCGCTCAGCGGTTGGCTCGCTGGTTCGACGCATCAGTCGAGCTGATGGAAGTGGTTGCGCGGGCAACCGGGCACTCCCGGCTGGCAGACCTTGGGATCGATGATCTCACCACGTTCGACCGCGAGATGGCTCATCTCGCCGGCATTGCCTACGGTGGGGTCAGGCTGGAACGCTGAATCGATGTGGGGATGGCAACGAGCCGCTGGCGGTTGCCAGCGGCTCGTGAAGAACAGGGGCGGCGCCTATCAGACGACCCGTACGTTCTTTGCTTCATCACCTTTCCGGCCGGGGGCGACGTCGAACTCTACGGTCTGACCTTCGTCGAGGGACTTGTAGCCATCGCCTGCGATGTTTGAGTAGTGGACGAAGATGTCGTCCTCTCCCTCGCGCGAGATGAAGCCGAAACCCTTTTCGACGTTGAAGAACTTAACTTTTCCTTGCATATCTGTCTTTCGATTTGAGCAAACCTGACGTCGCTCCTTCCCATAACCATAGGTGCATCGGAGGCCTTTGCCGCTCCAATTGCACCCAACCCCACCGACGAGCGGGTGAAACGCTCCTGCCGAAGGATGCCCGTGTCGTGTGTTGGGAGCCATGATCGGCCAGTCTGGACTGATGAGCGAGTTGGGAACCCTGGCCTGGGCGAGCCGTACCGGCGGCGTCATCACCGATGCGGATCGGGAGGAACTCAACGGTCGTATCGGTGCGGTGTTGGAGGCAGCCGCCCGGCCGGCACCGGAGAGCGCTCTCGATGCCACATTCGAGTCCCTGGCTCCTCCGGACTCCGAGCTGTGCATCGAGGCCACAGCTCTGTGGAGTCTCGTGACCCCCGAGTGGCTGGAGCACCACGGCTACCGAACCTGGTACTTCGCACGAGCACTGGCCGAGATCGACAATCTCAGCCCCGATCCCGAATTGCTGTACGTCGCCTGCATCCTCCACGACCTGGGGTTGACCAAACACGCGGTGCCGAGCAACGCCGTGCCATGTTTCGCTGTGAACGGCGGTCGTGAGGCAGGGCTGCTGACGGTGAGCCACAGAGGCTCCGAGTCTGCCGACCTGGTGAGTGAAGCGATCACCCTGCATCTCAACATCGACGTTCCCCCCGACGCGGGAGACCTCGCCTACCTGGTCACCGCCGGAACCATGATCGATGTTGCCGGCCCGCGTGTGCAGCTGTTGCCAACCGAATTGCTCGCCGCAATCCTGGTGGAACACCCACGCGGTCCCTTCGGGGAGAAGATCGCCGAGGTTTTCCAAAAGTGTGGTGTTCGGTATCCGGACACGCGGGCTGGCTACATGCAGAACCAGCTGAACATCGCCGACCTTGCCCGTGCCCATCCTCTCGACATCGTCGAGGGAACGTGAGCCACCCGTGAGCGGTCGGGTGATCCTCCCTGCGTGGCAACTGTACGGTTGAGCTGATGTCGCTCAGTTCTGTGCCCAAATACCAGGCGATCTACACAGTCCTGCGGCAACAGATTCTTGACGGTGATTTCGCCCCCGGGTCAAAGCTCCCGCCACAACAGGACCTCGCCGATCGTTTCGGCGTGACCCTGATGACCCTTCGTCAGGCGGTTGGGTCCCTGGAGTCCGACGGATTGGTGCGAGTGGCCCGCGGGAAGGGAACCTTCGTTGCCGATCGACCCGTCGACATCAGCCTGGGGAACCTTTCCAGTTTCGCAGCTCAAATGCAACGAGCTGGGATTGACCTTCGGACAGAGGTCGTGGGATTCGACGTCGCAGATCATCGCGACGCGTCGATGGCGCTCGATGATCAAGGTGAGCTCGTCTGCATCACCCGGGTTCGCCGAGTCGGTCGGCTTCCGATCAGCGTGCAGCGTTCCTTCCTTTCTTCATCCATCGTTCTCTCCCGGGAGAAGCTTTCTCACGCCTCCCTGTACGACTCGATTGAAGCGGTGACCGGTTGGGTGGTTGCGGAGGTAATGGAGACGATCTCGGCTGTTCTCCTTTCCGAGGAAGACGGGGCTTTGGTGTCTGCCGATCCCGCATCGGCAGCATTGCGATCGGTTCGGACTTCGATCAATCAGTACGGGCGGCCCTTCCTGTACGACGAGGCACTCCTGGTCGGCGGTCGCAGTTCGATCGAGGCCAACAGAACCTCGGATCGCCTGTCCATCACGTACGGGCACACGTCAGTTTGACCGTCCCAGCAAGTGGGTCTGAGGAATCCTCGAAGGGTTGGTGACACGCAGGTCTGGCCGCTAGTCTCTCAATAAGTTCTAGAGTTCTAGAGGTCTCCGAAGGAGTCACCTGATGACGCCAACCAACCTGTCTTCACTCCCAACCCCAGCTTCGCCCGAACACATGGGCACACCGGACGACCAAGGGTTCTTCGGTGAGTTCGGAGGACGGTATGTGGGCGAGCCGCTCATCGGAGCGTGCCAGGAGGTGGAAGAGGCCTTCGTCGATGCCTGGGCTGACCCTGAGTTCCACGCCCAATTCATCGATGTGCTGAATGGTTATGCGGGACGCCCATCTCCCACCACCGAATGCGGGAACCTGGGCCACCAGCTGGGTCTGCGACTTCTGCTGAAACGGGAAGATCTGAACCACACCGGCAGTCACAAGATCAACAACGTGATCGGGCAGGCGTTACTGGCCCAGCGAATGGGCAAGACCCGGTTGATCGCGGAAACCGGAGCCGGACAACACGGAGTTGCGACCGCGACGGCGGCGGCGCTTCTGGGTATGAGCTGCACGGTGTACATGGGCGAAGTCGATATGAAACGGCAGGCCCTCAACGTCTTCCGGATGCGATTGTTGGGTACCGAGGTTATTCCGGCGATGTCGGGCAGCCGAACTCTGAAGGATGCGGTGAATGAGGCGATGAGAGCCTGGGTCTCAGAGGTCGGCGACACCCATTACTGCCTGGGCTCAGTCATGGGCCCTCACCCCTATCCCTGGATGGTCAGAACCTTTCACGAGATCATTGGCACCGAGGCGCGCGAGCAGGTGTTGGAGTTGACCGGTGGTCTGCCCGATGTGGCGGTGGCCTGCGTCGGCGGTGGATCCAATGCCGCTGGACTCTTCGCCGGGTTCGCCGACGATCCGAGTGTGCGGCTGATCGGTGCCGAGCCAGCCGGTGGGGCCGCCGCGGGCAGGGGAGTTCCGGCGATCGTGCACGGCATGCGGGCCTACTTCATGCAGGACGAGGTCGGTCAGATACTCGAGGCCGAGTCGATTTCTGCCGGACTCGACTACCCGGGCCTCGGACCGGAGCACAGCCACCTGGCCAAGACCAAGCGAGCTGAGTACCACCCGATCACCGACGATGAAGTACTCGAAGCATTCCAGCTGCTCAGTCGAACCGAAGGCATCATTCCCGCACTCGAGTCCGCTCATGCGATCGCGTGGGTGTCAAAAAACGCCGCAGAGCTGCACGGTCAGACGGTGCTCGTGAATCTCTCGGGTCGAGGCGACAAGGACGTGGAACAAGTGCAGGAGATCTTGGAACGATGAACTCAGCTACCACCACGAGATCGCTCGAGGCGTACCTCACCGAGACGGCGGATCGTCACCGGCTGTTGATGCCGTACGTGACCGCCGGCGTCACCCCCGATTGGCTCGAACTCGTAGACGCGGTAATCGATGCCGGCGCCGATGCGGTGGAGATCGGTATTCCCTTCAGCGATCCCGCGATCGACGGAACCACCATCCAAGAGGCGACCGTTGTTGCCCTCGAAGCAGGCATGACCCCCGCTGCTGCGATCCAGCAGCTGAAGAGCCGGCGTTTCGGCGTGCCACTCATCGCCATGACGCACTACAACCTTGTGTACCGGTATGGCCACGAGCGGTTTGCCTCCGACCTTGCAGACGCCGGTGGGTGGGCCACGATTCTGCCCGACCTTCCCTTCGAGCATGCCGACGAGTGGTTGGCGGCGGCGGGCTCCGCCGGCCTCGAGAATGTGCTGCTCGCCGCGCCGGTCACCAGCAACGAGCGTCTCCAGATGATCGTCGAGAAGACGGGCGGATTCGTGTACGTGGTGTCCACCATGGGAACAACCGGGGCTCGGGCCGGAGTCGACGACGCCGCAACGGTTCTGGCGCGGCGGGTGAAGGCGATCACCGACAAGCCTGCTGTCGTGGGATTTGGCATCTCCAGTGCTGCAACCGCAGTGACCGCCGCGACGGAAGCGGACGGTGTAATCGTTGCGTCTGCACTCATGCGAAGGGTGCTCGACGGATCGAGTGTCGAAGAAGCTGCCGAACTGGTGGCTGAGATCCGGGTCGGTCTCGACGCTGCGTATGCGCCTTCGTGAAGCTTGAGACGTACCGCTGAATGTCCGCACATCCGTTCGTCCAGTAATATGCCAGAATCTGGATGATCGGTGCGACCGCATCGACACTTCTCAAAGGGGGGGAGCTTCCAAAATGTTTGACGTACTTCCTGATCGTCTCCCGTGGTTCGTCGGCGGCCCGATTCTCGGCCTTCTGATCGTTGGCCTGTTCGTGCTGGCAAACCAGCCATTGGGGGCCAGTGGGGCCTATGTCCACACCAGTGGGTTTCTGCGCCGTCGGGAGGGGGTGGTGATCTGGCGGGTCTGGTACTTCGTTGGGCTCTTCGTAGGTGGATTGCTGGCAACCGTGGTCTTCAGGGAGAGCGCAGGCATTCGCAGCGGTTACGACTCGCTCCGAGAGGTCTTCCCACTCGGATTCACGATCCCGCTAGTGTTCGCAGGTGCGACGTTGCTGGGGTACGGCGCTGCAGTCGCCGGCGGATGCACATCCGGGCACGGCATGTGCGGCACAGCGCAACGATCTCCAGCCAGCCTCGCGGTCACAGCCACCTTCATGACTACGGCTATTGCCACGACGTTCCTCCTCCGTCTGGTGACAGGAGGGGCGCTGTGAACTCGACCGCTGCGAAACCGGCGTCCGGTCTACTGATTGTTTCCCGGATGAATCTTGTCGGACTGGTCTTCGGAATCCTCTTCGGCGGAGTGCTGGGCGCGTCCAATCTGCACGAGTACGACACCATCCACTTCATGCTTCGCCTCGATGAATTCGATGTGTACTTCTTCATGGCGTCGGCGATCGCAGTGTCTGCGCCGCTCCTTTGGCTGCTGGAGCGTCGGGGCTTTGTGACGCCGCTGGGAGGAAAACTGTCGTTGTCGAGGTCGATGCCTCAACGACACCACCTCAAGGGTGGTGCCTTGTTCGGGGTCGGTTGGGCGATTGCCGGCACGTGCCCTGCTCCGGCGCTGGTGATGATCTCCTCAGGCGCATGGTTGGGCCTGGTCGCCCTGCCGGGAATCTTCCTGGGCTTGCACCTGCGGGAGCGAGAAGCACGACGTCAAGTCCAGTCGGGCAAAGTGGATCTGTCGTCCCCATCGTTGCGCCCCAATGTCTCCTGATGCAACGATAGGGACAGTCCCCAGCGCTGCAACTAGCCGACCGGTTTTTTGACCACCGGGCTGAAACGGTACGGCAGTTCCAGCCGGTGCTGCGCCAGCAGATCGGTGTTGGCAAGCAGTTCCTCGGTCGGTCCGTCGGCAACCACTCGACCGCCACTGATGATCACCGTACGGGGGCAGAGTTCAAGCGCCAGGGGTAGATCGTGGGTGATGATCAGCTGCGTGAGATCGAGTGACTTCAGAAGGTTCGTGAGCTCGCGACGGCCGGCGGGATCGAGCCCGCTGGTTGGCTCGTCCAGAACAAGTAGATCAGGGTGCATGGCGAGCACGGTCGCGATGGCTACGCGACGTTTCTCCCCACCGCTCAAATGGTGCGGCGTTCTGTCGGCGAACTCGGATGCGTCGACCGCCGCCAAGGCCTCGGCAACTCGCGTGGCCTGGTCGTCCTTGCTCAGACCGAGGTTCGCCGGTCCAAAAGCGACGTCTTCTCGAACCGTTGGCATGAACAACTGGTCATCAGCGTTCTGGAACACCATTCCCACCCGACGCCGAATCTCTGCCAGGTTGTCGTCGTTGAGATCCATCCCGTTCACTTCGATCGTGCCCTGCTGAAGCTCGAGCACGCCGTTGAGGTGGAGGGCGAAGGTAGTTTTTCCGGCACCGTTTGGTCCCAGCAGCGCCACCCGCTCGCCGGCTTCGACGGACAGTGAGAGATCAGCGAGAACCGGGTCACTGTTCGGATAGCTGAAGGTCAAGTCGTGAACCGACAGCGAGTTTGGGGTTGAGTGCATGGAGTGCTTTCTAGAAGGCGACCGCTGCGAGGATGGCGAGCGTGATGGGGACGACAGGGACGGCGAGTGAACGAACCCAATCTCGAACAGCAGCAGGTTCGTGATCGAGCTGGGGCATGGTGCCGGTGTAGCCCCGGGCGAGCATGGCGCTGTGGACTCGCTCGCCCCGTTCGTAGGAACGGACAAACATGGCACCGGCTGCAGACGCAATAGGTTTCGCTTGCCACAACCAACGCGGGTCATGACCGCGAGCGGTCATGGCGATCCGCACGCGACCCATTTCTTCCACGATCAGATCGAGATACCGAAACATGAAGGCAACGATCGACACCACGATCGGCGGCATGCGGAGCATGCCCAGTCCCCGCACGACCTCAGGGATTGGGGTTGTCCCCGCCAGAACGAGGCTGGCGCCGGTACCGAGCGTGGCCTTCGCCAGAACATTCCAGCTGGCCCACAAACCTTCGACCGACAGACTGACGCCGAGAACCGAGGTTTGCTCGCCGCCGGCCACGAAGGGGATGAACAACGCAAACGCAATGAATGGGAGGACGGCTGCAAATCGTACCAAGGCCTGTCGGGGGCGGTAGCCGGCGACGGCCATCAGCGTTGCAATGACCACGGCATCGAGGGCGAATGCCCACACCGCTTCTCGGGGTGTCAGCGCGACCCCGACGGCGAAGAAAAACGTGGCGACGATCTTGGCTTCGGGAGCGATGTGATGGATGGGGGAGTGGCTATGGATCAGTAAATGCTTATGAGTTCCTGCCATGTCAGGCTGCCGCTCTCTCCTTGGCTGGTAGTTCTCGGCGACGGCCGGTGCGAGCAACCCCGTACCCGACCGCCAACGCGATGGCAGACCCTGAGAACCCGGCGATTGCGAGGCTCACGGACTCGTTGGCCACGCCGGAGGTGGCGTAATCGGCGAAGACACTGCTGTCGAGGAAGTGATCTTCAGCTTGGTCGGCGAAACCCTCGTCCTCAGCAACCGTCTCCAAACCGTCGGGGTTGTCGACTGCGAACTGGCTCACAACCGTTGCCATCGCAAGGGTGGCGAGGATGCCACCGGCCACGAACGTGCGCATCGGTACCGGTGTCCGATCAGCGAAGACGGTCCGATCGAGGTCGCCAACGCCATAAACAAGATCGGGGCGAGACGCGAGCACGGCCCCGATGGCCAACGCACTGATGACACCTTCGCCGATGCCGATCAGAACGTGCACACCGACCATGGCGGTGAACACGTTGTCGAAGTCGATCGGGGCGGTGGCTCCGAAGAGCCACTCGACGCTGAACGCCATGGCCGACAACACCACGGATGCGCCGGCGGCAAGCCCGGCGGCCCCAATGATGCCCCCGGCGTTGCGAGGCATCAGGCGGCGAGCGAGCAAGAAGATCGCGTATCCACCGAATGCGGTGACGATCGCCATGTTCAAGACGTTGTACCCCAGCGCGCTCAGACCCCCGTCTGCAAACAGCAATGCTTGGACGACTACAACGATGGTGACCACCAACGCTCCGGTCGCTGGACCGAGGAGAATGGCCGCCAGAGCCCCGCCCAGCAAATGCCCGGTTGTGCCGGATGCCACCGGAAAGTTGAACATCTGGGCTGCGAAGATGAAGGCAGCCGCGATCCCGGCGAGCGGGATCTGTTTGTCCTTCAACTCGCGACCACTCTGGCGCAGGGCGATGCCGACCACGAGGATCGAGATGAATGCGGTGGCGAAGGCGACCGGTGCCGACAGGAATCCGTCGGGGGCGTGCAGTGCGTGAATCATGGGGGGGTCGAGGCCTCGGGTACGGGTGGACTCTGACCCTATTAGCATTAATCGAGTTTTTGCAAACCGTTCGCAAAAAGGTCGCCACGGGGGGAGAACTGATGGTTGCTGTGGGGTGCTGCTCCTAGGATTCGGCTCGGATCACCTCGAGGCCCGATGGATCGATCAGGCTGCCGTCGAACTTCATTCTGTTGTTGCTGTGCCCTACGTGGTGGAGACCGAAGGCTGACTGCAGCGCGGTGTACATGCCCATCGCGTCGAGGGCGTTGTTGACCGACTGCTTGGCGGTGGTCAGTCCGAACATCGGCCTTCGTGCGATGTGGGATGCCAAGCTCAACGTCTCCGCCTCCAGCTGGTCGCGGGGAAACACTCTGCTGACCATTCCGTGGGTCAGCGCCTCTTGGGCTGTGATGGCGCGGCCGGTGAAGAGCATGTCCTTGGCCAACCGGTGTCCGACCTCGAATGGGTGAGTGAAGTATTCGTGTCCGTTGACCCCGAACGCCACTACGGGATCGGAGAATGTTGCGTCCTCGGAGCAGACGATCAAGTCCATGGGCCACACCAGCATCAACCCGCCGGCGATGACTTTGCCCTGGACTGATGCGATCGTCGGCTTGGCCAGGTTGCGCCACCGCCAGCACAGGCCAACGTACATTTCGGCTTCCCGGGCCATATAACCCTCGGCGTCCCCTGCGTTGAAGTGGCATTGCACCCCAACGGCGGGCAGGTCGTTGATGTCACTCTCGTCTCGCAGGTCGTGGCCGGAACTGAAGTGTTTGCCATCGGCGGCGAGCACGATCACCCGGACGTCCTCATCCTGGTTTGCAGCATCAAGGGCCTCGTTCAGTTCCGAGAGCATCAGGTAGTCCTGAGCATTGGCGGTCTCGGCGCGCGTCAACGTGATCCGGGCCACACGGTCGACAGGATGGTCCAACCGCACTCGCGCCCAG
>JBLYYW010000079.1:0-4190 GCA_048550155.1 Acidimicrobiales bacterium
ACGAACGTGTCGGGACCAATGCCTGCCGAACCCTGGGCGTCGTCGTAGGCGACCTGCATCTCGGAGTAGGTGATGGTCATCAAGGTGTCGCCATTCGCTGGGTCTGTGATCGTGAAGAGGCCTCGATCATGGTCGACCTCAATGAACGGCGGAAGGGCGAAGCCCCCGGGGCCCGGCTCACCATAGAGATTGGCCGTCACTACCGGCGTGCCGCTTGCATCGGTGACTGAGAGTCCATCGTTGCCCGACGTGGCCGTCAGTGTGAACCCGCCGGAATCGATGACCGTGGGGGCCCAGTTGGTTGGGTCCCACCATCCGGAATCGTGCTCTCCCCAGGCGACCAGACCCATCCCGCCAGCCCGGAGCTCGTAGGCGTCACTGGGGAGAGCGGCAAACGTGGTCCAGGTGGTGCCGTCGTCATCAGACTCCCACAGGGTCCCATCTGGCTCGGCGAGCATCAGCACCCGTCCGTCGTGGGTGCCGAACCAGTGAATGGTCCCGTGATTTGCTGCCAGTTCGGTCTCTTCCCACACCAATCCATCGGTGGATTGGTACGGTCCGTCGCCGGTTCCCCAGGCCCACGTGTCGGCCAAGTACCCCTCGGAAGTCGCAACGAGCGCCGAGATATGATTGTCACCACCCGGCCAGTCGTCGGCTTGCTGCCAGGTCTCGAAGTCGTCAGTGGCGAAGAACATCAGGTCTGGACCTGCTCCACTGGTTGCCCGCCCATAGGCATCGAAGAGGTCCTGGTCGACATCGAGGTTGTCGACCGTTTCGGAGAACACCTGGAAAGGACCGACCGACACCGAGACGTGCCAAGGGTCAATCATCACCCCCATGCCCGTTGCGAACGGTTGCAGCGCCTCGGGCAGAGCACCCGCAACGTTCGGCTCCAGCCGGTCATGGTCGAAACCCTCCCAAACCGAAGCGGCGATCACTGCTCCCGATGGTCCGGCGGCTACTTCGAGAATTTGCAGCCCGACCACTTCGGCCGGCCGCTCCGGCGTCGGCAAGACGTAGCCGAGGGGCGACACCGTCCACACCTCGCCGTCGGTGGACGTCCACGCCACTGCCTCTTTGGTGCCATCGGCAGGTCGGAAGCCAACGGCGACCAATCCGGGCCCGCCGGAGACGAGCGTGTCGATGCTCGCTCCCTCGCCGAGCAGGGCTGCTGTGTCGAGCTCGGACCAGCTCGTGCCGTCCGGTGAGAACCACAGCTCGTTCGGATCATCCGGGTCCCCAACTACAGCCCAGACCCCGGAGTCGGTGGCCACGATCGAGTTGACGTCCTGCCCCTCAAGGTCGGTGACGCGCTCCCACCCCGGGGCCGGACCATCCATCGCGACCTCGGGCGCTGCATCGACCGGCTGGGTCGTGGGTGTCGCGTCTCCGATGACCGGGATACCCATCCAGATCGACTGATCGTGGGGCAATCCCGGAAAGACGGGAAGACTTGCGACCGCCGAGACCACCTTGTCCTCACCAACGCATGTTGCTGTCAACATCGAACTCTTTCCGAATGCCTCAACCATCGGGGTCACGGTCCACTGTTCGAGGTCTCCGGAGAACAGGAGCAGATCGCCGCCGTAGTCAACCATTCCGGACTGGAGCCCGTCGAGATCGTCGAAGGTGAGCGTGACCAATGTGTCTCCGGTGGTCGGGTCTGTGACGGCCACTGTCTCACTCGTGAAGTCGAACGTCAGTTCGTCCGGGGCCGTGTAGCCCCAGCCCCACATCGGGTCGTCCAGCCTCAGCTCGGCCGACACCAACACCGTGGCGTCTGCAGCCGCGACGGTGAACTCCTCCGCAGCGGGATCGAAGATGATCGTGTATCCATCCCGTTCGATTATCGAGGGTTCGGGCGTGGCTCCCCAGCCGATCTCGCCCTCGGTGCCGGTGGCCAGGACGCCGGCAGGACCGGCGGCCCTGATCCACGAGCCACTCACGTCCGGACCGGACAGGTCGTGCCAGGTGCGTCCTGCGTCGTCAGAGACCTGCAGTACAGGCTGCGAGCCCCGCCACCCGTAAGCGATCAGACGGTCCCCGATCTTGAACAACTCGGCCCAATCACCGAGTTCGCCGTGGTTCTCCCAGGTTTGGCCATCGCGCGAGGTATGCACGCCGACTGAGCCGGCCATGCTGTTTGCGAGAGCCACGTACTCGTCGTCGACGGTTACGATCGCCGGAACGTACTCCGCCGACATCGGGTTTCCATCGTCTACTACCCAGTTGTCCAGATCTTCGGTGATGAACAGGAACGGCGCTGCTTCGGGGGGCCTATTGGTGCGGCGCTGCGCATCTTGCACGTCATCGAGGCCGAGCGATGCAAGCGACTCGCTGAACACCGAGAAGGGGCCAACGGTAACTGAGACGGTTTGGGGTGTTGTCGTCACCCTGTCGAGTCCGACCTTGGCAAACTCGTCCGGAAGGGCCTTCCATGCAGCTTGCTGGGCCGCAGTCCAATCCAGTGTGGGGGCGGCCCTGGCGATCACGACCGCGCCACCACCCTGCCCGACGGCAGCCGCCTCGAACCACAGCATATTGGAGGTGTAGGGCTGCGTTGCCGGTTCGACCAGGTAGCCGAGGTCCGAAGCCACCCAGTCGACTCCATCAGCAGAGAACCATGCGGTCGCGGCGTGCCCCGTGCCCGCCGGGACGAAACCGATTGCGAGCACGCCCTGCTCGGAGCCAACAAGCTCGCGGACGGTTGCGTCAGTGCCGAAAACGTTCATGTCGGCCGCCGCCCATTCGGTTCCGTCGTCGGAAGTCCACATCATCGAGGTGGCGTCGTACCCGGCCTCGTGGTCCTGGGCCAGGGCGTAGAACCGGTCATGTGCGGACACGATCGTGTCGACCATGTATGGCTCTGGGACGTCGAACACCTCAGACCACGCGAGGGATTGTGGTTCGATTTCGACAACGGTGGTTGAGGTCGTCGTGTCGATCGGAGCGGTCGTTGTCGACGCCGTCGTGTCCGAGACATCTTGACCTGAGCACGCTGACGCGAACAGCATTACAGCGGCGATTACTACAACGACACTCCTTGTTCGACTCATGTGAATCTCCTTACAGCCATCTCTCTACTTCCTTCTGTATTCCTTCCCACGAGCGTTGTGAAGAGGCCAACGGCCTCCGAGGTGGGCATTCTTTGGCTTGCGACGGCATGTCGGCTCCTGGGACATGCGCGGACGAGTTTGTTCAATTTGAGAGGGCTCTTCTCACCGGTCGACATCGACGAGCTGGCAAGTAGTGTCGGGTCTACACGAAAGGCAGCAACGACATGAAGACCGAGATCCAATTCAGCCCCGCCTTCGCGATGGCCACGGTCCATCTGGACCCGGGCGAAGCGGTCAAAGCCGAGGCCGGGGCGATGATGGCGATGTCGCCGACCGTCGACATCAGTACGAGCAGCGAGGGAGGTCTCCTCAAAGGGCTCAGGCGCTCGGTTCTCGGGGGTGAGTCGTTCTTCCTCAACACCTTCACTGCGGCTGGCCCTGATGCACATATTGTCCTGGCTCCCGCACTTCCCGGTGACATCATCACCCTCCCGCTGACGTCGGGCACCATGTATCTTCAGTCCGGCTCGTACCTTGCCTCACCCGGATCGATCGAGATCGACAGCAAATGGGGTGGAGCCAAGACCTTCTTCAGCAAGGAAGGTCTGTTCATGCTGCGCTGTACGGGCTACGGGGATCTGATCGTGTCGAGCTACGGAGCGATCCAAGGGGTCGATCTCGCACCCGGTCAGAGTTATGTCGTCGATACTGGCCACATGGTTGGCTGGGAAGAAGGCGTCTCGTATGAGGTGAAGAAGGTCGGGAACTGGAAGTCGACCATGCTCGGCGGCGAAGGGCTGGTGGTCCGGTTGACCGGGCCCGGCAGGGTCTACATCCAAAGCAGAAGTCCGCAAGATTTTGTCAACTGGTTGGTCCCGAAACTTCCGACGCAGCGCTCCTAGAGAACCGGTTCGGTCGCCTCCGCTGGCAATTCTCGTCCGAAATTGCTCGCCGGTGAGCGTTTGAACGACCCTCACGAATGGGCCGAACGGCCTGTGCTGACCGGGCTCTTTGTGGCTCAAGTGGGGTCACAAGCACGTCGATCCTGCGAGGGATGGACAATCATGCCAACAAGTGGCACGGCAGACCTGTCGTGGCTGGCGCTTTGCGTGTGTTCATCACCGTCGCGCCCAT
>JBLYYW010000080.1:0-29753 GCA_048550155.1 Acidimicrobiales bacterium
GCCGGTGCACGCGGAGACCAGAATGATGAGGGCAGCGAGGACAGCGACGGTCGGCGTTCTCCGGTGATTGGGTACGGAAGTGATCATTCGGGGCTCCTTCTCACTCCTATCGGAGGATGCGACCCGTAACCAAGTGCGACAGCGGCTCAGCTGGAGCGGGTTGTCCGAGTTCATGTACAGCCCGATTGGGCGTTTCATCACTGACTCGTGTCACCATCTCACGGTGCATAATGATGCGGCTGAACATGTCAACAGTCAGCTTGCCACGACTGTGGCATATCTCCTGGACACCTCGATCGAACGAGCGGAACGGCTCATCGTCGACCTGGCGGATCTCCGTGACAAGGATCCCGCGAGAATCGCGGTTGTGGTCGATCTGATCGTTTCGAACTCGTCCAATGAACTTGCCGACGACGTCACGCTCTCGAGCGAATCGGTCCCGTTGAAGAAACTATCCCCGCTCGAAAATGAACTGGATACGACGGTTGATCGCTCGATTCGCAGCGCTGGTGTTGGGGACCGCCGGTTCCGATGAACCCCGGCCAGACGTGGTGAGCCTGGTCTCCTCGATCCCCATCTCCACCAGGGCCTCCTTCACCGATAGGGCCCGGTTCTCGGACAGTGTCTGATTGACCGTGTCACCTCCGGTGTCGTCAGTGTGGCCAACGATCTCCACTCCCCGCCCTGGTAGGGATTCAATCGCTTCTGCGATGACAACCAGATTCTGCTTGCCCTCCTCGGAGATCTTGCTCGTTCCGGTGTCGAACAGAATCGGTTTCTCTTTGAGGACGGCTTCAAGTTCGTCCTCGAATGCCGCGAGTGCTTCCTCGCTCACATCGATCTCGCTTGCGTCAGTGATCTGAGCGGTCCGAAAATCGGTTTGGAGTATCTCGACCAGCTCCATCGATGATGTATCACCCGGCTTGGTGATCCCGGCGATGGTCACTGTGGCTCCCTCGATGTCGGAGGGCTCGACGACCACGTTCGAGATGTCGACGTTGCCTTCGCCATACACGGCCTCGGCGGACTGAAGCACCCGATCCCTGTCAGACACGGTCGGGACACGACCGACGACGATCACCGGGAGCTCACCGACGGCTATATCGATGACCGCCGGCTCGAATTGTGGGGTCACGAACTCGATGTCGAACGCACCGGCTGCCAGGCCCAGATCGGCGCTGGCGTTTGCCTGGAGCTGCTCAGGAGCGGGATCACCTTCGTCGGCGATGCCCACGAAGTTGATCACTCCCGATCCCAGATCGACGGTCGGATCAATGGTCAGTTCGTCGATCACGTTGCCGTTGCCGAAACGGTCCTCGGCGATGCGGATCAGCTGTGCCCGGGCACCCTCGTCTGGCACCGATCCCGTAATCGTTGCAACCTTGCGATCCACTGTTACGTCGATCGCAGCAGGTTGCAGGACCGGAGTGGTGGTGGTCGTCGCGGCCGACGATTCGTCGAGCACCAGCGTGCTGGTCCGGTCATCAGCTCGGTTGTAGGCCCAGATGGCGATGGCGGTGAAAAGGGCCATGATCAGCCCGAGGTAGATCCAACCCAGGATCGCGCTCCGATCCTGATCCTCTGGGGATGCCAGCGGGATTGTCTCCTTCGGGTCGCCGCTCGCTGGCATTCCTATACCGCAGGGATTCGGGTCATCGCGTCTTGAACCTTCTCTTCAGGGAAGCCGTAGTCGATCATGTTCCCGGAGAAGTACTTCTCGTATGCAGCCATATCGAAGTGCCCGTGGCCACAGAGTGCGGTGAGGATTACCCTTTCCTCGCCTGCCTCCTTGGCCTCGAGGGCCTGTCGGATGGTTCCAGCCAACGCATGGGTCGGCTCGGGAGCGGGGACGATGCCTTCGGTTCTCGCGAACTTGACGCCGGCATCGAAACACTCGGTCTGGTTGATCGATATCGCGTCCAGCATGCCGAGTTCGTAGATGTGGGAGAGCAGCGGAGCCATCCCGTGGTAGCGGAGTCCGCCGGCATGGATGGGATCGGGCACGAAGCCATGTCCCAACGTGTGCATCTTCATCAGCGGGGTCATTCCGGCGGCGTCACCGAAGTCGTAGGCGTACACCCCCTTGGTCAAGCTGGGACATGCCGCCGGCTCGACAGCGAGTATGCGCGGGTCCATGGTGCCGGCCATCTTCTCCCGCATGAACGGGAATGCGAGGCCACCGAAGTTGGAGCCACCACCGGTGCACCCGACCAGAACGTCGGGGGTCTCATCAACTTTGGCCAGCTGGAGCAGGGCTTCTTCGCCGATGACCGTTTGATGCATCAACACGTGGTTGAGCACCGAACCGAGGGCGTACTTGACTTCGGGGTCCGGTGCCGCCATCTCAACGGCCTCGCTGATCGCGATACCGAGCGAGCCGGGCGAGTCCGGGTTCGCCTGAAGTACGGCCCGTCCGGCCTCGGTAATGTCACTGGGGCTGGGGTGGACAATGCCGCCGAAGACTTCGATCATCGCTTTGCGGTATGGCTTCTGGTCATAGGAGCTGCGGACCTGCCACACCTCACATTCCATGTCGAACAGCGCACAGGCGAAGGCGAGGGCCGTCCCCCACTGTCCTGCGCCGGTCTCGGTGGTGAGCTTGTTGATACCTTCGGCCTTGTTGTAGTAGGCCTGGGGTACCGCCGTGTTGGGTTTGTGAGAGCCGGCGGGGCTCACCCCTTCGTACTTGTAGTAGATCCGGGCCGGGGTATCGAGGGCCTTCTCCAGCCCGCGAGCGCGGTACAGAGGCGAGGGCCGCCACATCCGGTACACGTCCAGAACTTCGGCCGGAATATCGATGAACCGGTCCATCGAGACTTCCTGCATGATCAATGCCATGGGGAACAACGGCTCGAAATCGGCGGGACCCGCTGGTTCAAGGGTGCCGGGGTGGAGCGCAGGTGGTGGGGGCGCGGGGAGGTCCGGCACGATGTTGTACCACTGCGTTGGCATCTCTGCTTCGGTCAGCAGAATCTTGCGGTCGGTCCGATGAGCAGTCACGCCCGCGACGTTAGTTGGCCCTGAACGGCTTGGTAAACCGGGGTGGCAGCAGTTCGCAGACCCGACCCGTCGGTCTAGGCGACTCCGACGGTTTCGGGGATCGTGATCGCGGCGTGATCGTCGACTTCGATGAAGATGCACTCGCCTGGGCATTCCGCTGCTGCGGCGATGACCCCGGCCTCGGATGCGGGCGGCACGTAGGCCAGTTCGGCCGAACCGCCCGGATCGTTGAACACCTTGGACCCTTCTTGGCAGTAGGCGATCCCGTCTTCGAGAATGGTGAACACTTCGGGAGCGTGATCGGTGCAGATGCCGTCGCCGGTGCAGAGGTCCTGATCAATCCACACATGAATGCGGGGGTGCTCTTCCACGGATCCAGAGGGTACTGGGCCTTGAGCCTCCGTGGTGGACCGGGCGAGCCGGCGAATCGCCCTATCCTGACGATGTGACCAGCGTCTACGGGAGCCTCTTCCGAATCAGCACCTTCGGTGAATCCCACGGCCCGGCGGTCGGGGTCGTGATCGACGGGTGCCCACCGGACGTGCCGATCGTCGAATCTGAGATCCAGGCCGATCTCGACCGTCGTCGCCCCGGTCAGAGTCGTCTCGTCACCCAGCGCAACGAAGGGGACGAAATCGAGGTGCTGTCGGGTGTGTTCGAGGGGCGATCAACCGGGACACCTCTCGCGATGATGGTTCGCAACGCCGACCAGAATCCGGGAGCCTACGACCACCTCAAGGACGTGTTCCGGCCCAGTCATGCCGACTACGCCTACGTGGCAAAGTACGGTCGCCGGGATCATCGCGGCGGTGGTAGGAGTTCAGCTCGCGAAACCGTGGGTCGGGTCGCAGCTGGTGCGGTGGCGCGGCGATGGCTGGCTGACAGCTTCGGGGTCGAAGTCCTGGGTTGGGTCGATCAGGTCCACTCGATCGACGCTGACATCGACCGAATGGCTGTCACCTTCGATCAGATTGAGGCATCACCCACGCGTTGCCCGGACCCCGGCGCAGCCGCACAAATGGTGGAGGCAATCGACGACGCCCGTCGGCGAGGCGACTCTCTCGGAGGCTCGGTCGGGTTCGTGGCCCGTGGTGTCCCCGCCGGTTGGGGTGAACCGGTCTTCGATCGGCTCGAGGCCGATATCGGAAAGGGCATCCTGTCCTTGCCGGCGTGCAAGGGTTTCGAAATCGGCAGCGGGTTTGCTGGCACCAGATTGACAGGGCTCGAACACAACGACCCATTCATTCCCGGCAGCAACGGCCCTCAACTGGCCACCAACCGATCCGGTGGGGTCCAGGGCGGAATATCGATCGGAGCTCCCATCTATGGTCGGGCCGCGTTCAAGCCGACCGCCACGATCTCCTCGGAACAGAACACTGTCACCACCGATCTCGAGGCCACCACGCTCACCGCCAAGGGGCGGCACGATCCTTGCGTCCTGCCTCGAGCCGTTCCGATGGTGGAGGCGATGATCCTGCTCACCCTCGCCGACCACGCCCTACGCCAGGCTGCGCTCTCGGCCTAGACAGATCATTCTGGAGACAGCCGTCGCCGGGGGTGGTCCATGACCATCGTGACCCGACCGAGAACAGCGCTGGCTTCCACCGGGCCAAAATCCCGGCTGTCGGACCCTTCCGATTCATTGTCACTGGTGAGCCAGTATCCCTCGCCATCGGGGCGGCTTCGTTTCACGATCAGCAAGCTGGGATCTCGGGGATGTTGAGCAACGACAATCTCGCCGGAGGGAACAGGCTGCGACGAGGGCTGCATCAGAACGAAATCACCGGGTTCGAGAGTGGGAACCATGGACGCGCCGCCCACGACAACGCGTCGGCGCCGACCGCGGGCCCATGCCCACAGTTCGGCGCCGACGAAATGGAGTGAGTTTCTTCTCCTCAGAGGACCATCAAACTCAGCTGGCAGTGACCCACGGGACGTCCTTGTTCTTCGTGGCCCAGAACATGTGATGGATCGCTTCGATCTGGCTCATGAGCTCGGTGGCAGTGTCTACGTCGACCGACGTCTTGCACGCCGAGGCTTGCTTGGCTGCGTTCCAGAAGGTGGTGTGAAGGTCGGGATAGGTCTCGAGGTGCGGCGGCTTGAAGTAGTCGTGCCACAGGATGTTCAGTTCTCGCTTCACGATCTCAGCCTGCTCTTCCTTGATGGCGATGAATCGGGAGCGGGTGTTCTCGGTGGCAAGGTCGTGGCCATCACCGAGGTCAACGAGCTTCTTGGTCATTGCGAGAACGGCTTCTCCAGCGATTCGGGCGCTGGCGGGGTCATAGACACCGCACGGGCCGTCGCAGTGGGCTGACACGAGCGGGGCGGGGCGAACCCGGTCCAGTGCCTTGAGCAGAGTTGAAGAGATGGTCATGACACAAAACCTAGGTGTCGTCGTCACCTGATCCCAACTCGCGCAGATAAGCCTCCAGCTCACCAGCCATGTCATCACCGCTGGGCAACCGCTCTTCGTCGCCATCGACGCGGGCTTCGAGCTGGGACAGATACACCCGACTCTCCTCATCGGCAGCGACAGCTGCGTCGACCTGTTCGATCCACTCGTGAACAGCGCCGTCCATCTCTTCGTAGCGGGTAGGAATCCGCGTGAGCTGCTCGAGCCGTCGCAGCAGCGACTGGGTGGATTTCGGGCTGGGAGAACCAGGAACATAGTGGGGAACCTCGACCCGAAGCGACATGACCGGAAACGCCTTCGCCTCGAGTCGCTGATTCACGACTCCGATGACCCCGGTTGGCCCCTCGTATGTGGGTGCACGAAGTTGCATGCGAGTTGCCAGCACAGGATCTCCTGAACTGGCGACGATTCGTGCCGGGCGAGTGTGCGGCGTCATGGCGAGGGTGGATCCCATCGTCACCACCATCCCGCTGAGCGATTGGCGGGCGATCGAAAGAACCGTGTCGCTGAACCAATTCCACCGGAATTGGGGTTCGGTGCCGACCGCTATCAACACGTCTCTCACACCGTCGGTGTGACAGCCGTAAAACCTCACCGTGGGCCAGCGGATCACCCGTTCACCGTGCTCGTCGAAGGTCACGACCGGTCGCGAGTCAGCAAAGTTGTACAACTCTTCAGGATCGAGCTCGGCCACGAGTTCGGCATCACAGTGATCTCGAATCCAGGTGGCAGCGTTGGTGGAGGCCTTGCCGGCGTCGAACATCCCGTTGAGGGCCAGCACCATCAGAGGCCGCCGCAACGCTCGAGTGTCGGAATGCCAGATCACCAATGGAGAGGGTATCGAGGCACATGTACGCTCTGCCGATGAGCCGAGCTCGAGTTGTGGATTGGACCGATGTCGAACGCAAACTCTCCGATCGGGTGAGCGTGCTCGTGGGCGACAACAACGGTGCGTACCCCTCTGGCAACAGCGTGGTCGTGCAGGGGTCCGGTGAGGCCGTTCTCATCGATCCTTCGATCACTGTGGTGCAACGAGGAGGGGCCAACTGCCATATCGATGCCGTGCTGACCTCTCATAGCCATGAGGACCATATGGCCGGCCACGGACTGTTCGCCAACGCCAGAGTCCACGTGCACCACGACGACCTGCCCGGTGTGAGAAGTATCGATGGTCTCAACGAGGTGTACGGGCTCGATGCCGACACGTGGGCTGAATTCGAGTCCACTGTCGTCGATGAGTTCTCCTACGTGGGTCGCCCCGATGCGATGGGCTTCGCTGACGGCCACCGTTTCGATCTCGGGAACGTCACCGTCGAGGCGGTGCATCTCCCCGGTCATACCAGAGGACACAGCGGGTTTCGGATCTCCGACGGTGTCTTCTTCTGCTCCGACATCGACCTCACCGGTTTCGGCCCGTACTACGGCGATGCGTGGAGCGATCTCGACCAATTCGAGGCCAGCCTGGCAAAGATCCGAGACGAAGATGCCGCGTTCTACGTCACCTTTCATCACAAAGGGATCATCGAGGGTCGCAAGGACTTCGTCGACCGTGTCGACGCCTTCGCTGGGGTGATTCACCGCCGCCACCGGGAGATGCTCGCCTTCCTGGCCGAGCCGCGCTCGATCGAGGAGATGGTCGCACATCGATTCGTCTATCGACCGACGGTGCAAACGACGATTGCAGACTCTGTAGAACGACGCACCGCCCATCTGCACGTACGGAGAATGATCGACCGGTCCGAGGTCGTCGAGCTCGCACCGGGGCGGTTCCGGGCGGCCTGAACTATGGTTGCACCGTCATGAGTAGCCCCGTACACATCTACCTGCCCGGCCATAACCAGCGGATGGTCGACGAGCTGGTCCGGGTGCTCCCGGGGCGGCGCTTCGTCCAGCTCGAGGACTCTCGAGCATTCACCAAGGCATTGCCGCGAATCGAGCTGCTCATGACGAGCCGCCCACCACGAAATCGCTGGGCGCGGGCGGAAAACCTCCGGATGATCCACGTCGCAGGGTCCGGAGTGGACTCTCTGCTCCCTGCCCCTGATCTCCCCGAACACGTCGTGATCACCAATTCGCGTGGCACCCATGAGCCCCACATGCCCGAATTCGTAATGGCGATGACGCTCTCGATGGCCTACAACGTGCCGCAGTTGGTGCGCCAACAACAGAACCGACAGTGGAAGGAGGCCTTTCCGCGTCCCCTGTATGACCAGACGATGTGTGTTGTCGGCCTGGGAGCGGTTGGTCGTAGTGTCGCGAGGAGAGCGCGGGGCCTTGGGATGCGGGTGGTGGGTGTGAGCAGAAGCGGGCGCCCGGTTGAAGGGATCGAGCAGGTTGTTTCCTCCGATGAGCGACGTTATGCCCTGACCGATGCCGATTTCGCCGTGGTATGTGTGCCACTTACCGAGCAAACACGAGGCATGATCGGCCCGAGCGAACTGAACGCGATGCGTCGAGGCGGTTTCCTCGTGGACGTTTCCCGGGGCGGGGTGGTTTACCTCGACGCAGTTATCGCTGCGTTGGAGAGCGGTCAGCTCGGCGGTGCTGCTCTCGATGTCTTCCGGACCGAGCCGCTTCCATCCCATCATCCTGCATGGGATGTCGAGGGATTGACCATCACTCCGCACGTCGCTGGCCTCAGCGCCGACTATCTGGTCCGTCTCGCCCGTTCGCTGACAGAGAACCTCACGGCATTCGAGACCGGCGTCAACCCACCGAACTTGGTGAGCCGTCACCTCGGATACTGACCCCGGAAATCATTCCGGCTGTCATCCGGTAGACCAGTTCACAAGACTCTTGCACAGCTTTTCCACAGCTTGTCCAAGGTTGCGGACTTTTGGTTACACCACCGTTGCAACTATCGGTAACACTTCTGTCTGAGAAGTGAACCTACGTTCACTTCAGAGGCTCGAACGCCTCGCCGCTTGGCGGCGGCTGAGCGGACGTGGAGATACCGGCGGCGGGACCTCCATGTCCGCTCAACTCTCTTTTGTGCCGGCTGGCAAGAACCGCTCCAGTGCGGTTCCGGCTGCGATCTGCACCGCCTCGGACAACATGTTCGAGTCGGCGGTGCGTTCGTAGGCCTCCAGCCGGGTCAGCAACCTCCACACCGGCATGTGCAACCGGTCGGCGTGCGTGACATAGGTTCTGATCTGGCCGACATCGGGGCGCCCACGCAGCTGACCGATGAAACGCTCGACGGGACCAAGATTGCCGACGCCCGCGCCGACGAGCAAAGCCGAGCCCACGTGGGGAGCCAGCGCGCTTTCCACCCGTTCGATCAGCTCGGCGTCGTTGCTGGCAGCCAGGACAGGGGCGAGAAGCGCGACCGACGCCAGACCGTGGGCCGCGGGCGCAGCCAGGAACCGGCGAGCCACCTGGGCTCCGTTGGTGACAGCCCGTTGCACTTGTCCGTCTGCGAAGAGGCAAGCGGAATGGGCTGCTTGGAACAGCAGGGTGGACGCATCAGCGGGTGGGACCGTATCGAGCAGCGGCACCAGAGAACCATGTGAATCGGCCAGCCACAGGAGGAAGAACTCCTGAGCCAGACGGGTAGGCGAGGCAACTGTGATCCCGAAACGCTGCCCGTGTTCCAGCGCAGCGTCGGCCTCACTGCTCGCATCGTCCCAAGCTCCGATGGTGAACATGTGCATTGATCGAAAGAGCTTTCCATGCCACATCCGAAGCGCGTTGGAGAGTTCTGCCGCCAGGTCGACGAACTCGTCGTTCTGGGTGAGGGCAACCTCGACATCCCCGAGTTCGTAGCGGTCGAGCGCCGCAACCTGAAGCAAATGCATACGATCGGACCTCGATGACGCAACCTTCAGCGCGTCCTCGATCCGATCGAGACGTTCGGCGGGACCTGCCTTGACGTCGTTGGCCATTCGCCACGCCAACGCCGCAGACGCCTTTTCACTGGCCTTCTCCGCTGATGCTTGGGCTCGCTCCACCCATACCCGGGACACTTCTTCTCGCCCCAACAACGATGCCTGTCGCGTGAGGTGTAGTGCGTGTTCGAACCGCCTGTCGACGGCGAGTTGATCAGAGGGGATCGAAGACAGTTGAGCAAACCGCTCCGGATCACCGTCGATGAGTTCGGCCTCGGGAAGACCGACGAGGGCCGCATCCAGGACGCTGTCCCAATCCCCCTCGGCGATGCAACGCCTGATGACTTCGCTCCGAAGTTCGGCCGCCTCGGCCAGGGCACCAGTTCGCGACACCGATTCTGCGTGAGCGATCGAATCGGCGGTGCCGAGGGGCACATCGGGTTGCACCGACTGTGCGTTTCTGAACGCAGCGGCCGATTCACGAAATGAACCGTGACTGTAGAGAAGCCGGGCCGATCGGAGTTGGGAAGCACGAACTTCGGCGGTCGGGACAGTGGGATGGGCGAGCAAGTCATGACGGGCACGCCGATGGGGATCATCGGTGAGGTTGCGGGCCTTCATGTGCATCTGGCGGAGCCGGATCTTGCGTGTCTGCTGGATGAACTCATCCATTGCCAGCTGATGGGCAAAGGACAGCCGATCCACGCCCGCTGTCTCCACGAGAAGGCCCGTGTCCAACAGCTCATCGACCACGTCGAGCAGTTCATCCGGACCGAGATCAGACATCTGCTGAAGATCGCTGAGCGATGCGTCCCGTCCCAGAACCGCGGCCGCAACACCGACGGATCGTGCCGTGGGACTGAGGCCGGCAACCAGGTGGGAGAAAACGTCCATGCTCAGGCCGACGCCCCCCTCGGGAAGGCGAAGCGTGGCCGGGTCGAGCCGATCAATGATCGCTTGGGCAACGTCGTACAGGCCTCCGGATCGCATTCGTACTTCTTCTGAAAGGCTTCGGAGGGCTGCCGAAGAGGCGTGAGGGAAACGTTGCGCTACGAGTTGAGATACCTGATCGACGGTCAGCGGGTCGACGACGACCTTCGATACACCTTCGTAGCTGCCGAGCAACCGCTGGAGTCGAGCAAACTCGGGTCGGTCGATGTCATTTCGACCCGACAGGAGAAGACGCAACGGAAATCCCAGTGCTGATCGAGCGAGGAATGCGATCAGATCAACCGAGGCCGAGTCGACGTCATGTGCCTGGTGAACGATGGCAGTGACCGGGTCGGGCCCAGCAAGCCTCGCCAGTTCCTCGGCAACAGCGGACCACATGATGGTGGGCTCGGTGGGCGTGGTTCGACCGGCATCCTGGGCGACGAGACCTCTGAAACCGGGGAGCATCTCGACGAAGGGCTCATAACTCTGGGTGACCCCCTCGCTACAGCGGCCGAACAAGACCGAGCCGGCATCCCGGTCCAGGACTTCGAGGGCGTGCGAGATCAGCCGCAACGATGCGGATCCTGCTGGCGCAGTCAGCAGGATCACCGCTTGGGTTCGTGCAAGCTCTTTCCCGAGCTTTCGGGTCGCGTCGGTCCGAACCGAGACCTCGCCGTCGGTTTGCAGCGCGAGCGGCAGGGCACTGGCAGGGGGAACTCTGTCCGCCACTGCGTCAGAGTTGTCCTCCGATTTGGCGTTGCCGAACGCGCCGTGGGCGAGACGGCGTTCCAGATCCAACAGCTCATCGGACACCTCGACCCCAAACGACTGGCGGATCTCCTCCCTGGTTTGGGCAATCAGGTCTTTGGCCGGCTCGACCAAACCTGCCACCGCATGGAGATGAGCCACGTCGAGGCACAAGGTCTCCTCGTAGGGCGCCGCAAGGACTCTTCGATACAGATTGCGCAGCGCGTTGCGGGGAAGGACGAGTGACCGGCGAGACGCTGCGGAGATGAGTTCACGCTGAGCGTGTTCGATTTCACGTGCGGAGGATTCGATTGTCAGGGTTCGCTCCACGCCTGCATACACCTCGCCGGGACTGAGCAGCGCCGCAACCTGCTCCACATCACCTCCGGCGAGCGCTACCTTCGATCGGCCGGTGAGCTCCTCGAGATACCAGGCGTCCACCTGTTCGATGTCGACGGTCAACCGGTAGTGACTGTCGACCATCTCCACGAAATTGGCACCGCAGCTGCGCCTCAACCGGGACACGGTCATCCGAACTGCAGACTGCCATTGGTTCGGCAGTCTGTCCGGCCAGATTTCGTCGGCGAGACGATCAGCCGTGAGGCCCTTGGGCCCAGCCGCTACCAACAGCGACAGCAGCTGGCGTTGGGCCGGCTGAAGTCGACGAAAAGCCGAATCGGGTGTTTGCACGCCGATCTGGTCGATGACGCTAATCCGGATGGAGTCAGCCGCTGCCACCCTCAGAGTGTGCCTGATCGGCGCCGCTGGTGGGAAGAAGACCACGGAAATGGATCGATGGCGATCGCCAGATGTCGCCGGGCATCGCCCACCGGCCCTGCGCTTCTCTCGACATCAGATCCGGTGCAACACCCCCGCCTACGGCACCGACGACAACCCGGGCTGCTTCCAGTAGCTGCTGGCGATCGATCCGGGATCCTCGTCCGGCCCGCAGAGCCGGCACCGCATCAGGGGCCATCACATCCGAAGCGGCGCGTTGTGAGATCTCGAGGTCGATCAACAATCGGTCCTGAGCATCTCCGGAGTTGAACGCGAAGTAGATGAACGAGGAACAGGTGTGTGTGACCCGTCGTTCGGTCCATCGAGGTGACGCCGCTGCGCTCGCCCGCCGCAGGATTCGAGCTGCCAGAGCAGGGTCGGCATCGCCGAGGTGAAACCGGGTGAGTGCCACGAATCCCGCCACCACCGCGTCGTCCCATGCATAGGCTTGGCCGGCGCCTATGAGATATCGGGCCCAGTCCACCGCATGCTCGACGCGGATCCCCTCGGCGACGCGACCTACCGCCAGCCAGTGGTAGCCGGCCTGGACTGTACTCAAAGGCCGGGTCACGAACCGATCCCCGTCAACTTCGACAATCCCCATTTCGATTCCGTCGTCGGTTTCGATCCGCAGAGCTAGCCCAACGTGACGCCAGAGTTCTCCCGCCGTCGAACACAACCGCTGGAGAAATCCCGGCCTGGAACAGAACAAGATGTCACCCTCGCGTACCTCGCCTGGGTTCATCATCGGCAGCGAGGCGAGCGCAGGTGGCAGGGTCAGCGCGGGTTCAGCCATTGTGCTTCTCCGGTGTCTCGACTCCGGTGAGGTGGACGATTCCATACCCGGCCCATTCGTAGGGGTGGCGGGAACTCCACCGAGCCTGCACCGACCGCAACGCAGCAGCCGGAGAAAGACCGAGCTGAAGCAGGGCCTCCACTTCATCTCCAAACGGGCCGCAGTGGCGATCCTCCACATCCCACGACGTGACGACCGCGGTATCGGTTCCTGTTCGCGCGATCAACGGCAACAGCTCTGCGGTCCGACAGCCGAGCAACAGCAGCGTTGTGCCGGGCTCCACCCGCAAGGTGGAAAGTGTTTCAGCGATTTCACGGAAATGGCCATCGAGCCGCAGAACATGGCCTTGATCAGTCGAGGCCGTTCCACCCGGCAACGGAGTCGCTGTCCATTCGACAATCGGTTCGACACAATGAATCACCGCTTCCCCCGTGGCAGAACTGCGAGCAGTCGCCAAGGGCAGGCGCACATAGGCGCCCGGCAACCGGAAGCGGACTGCGCTGGCACCTTCGAGCTGGCCCAGCAGCGGCAGGATCACCGATTGCCACAAGATATCCAGCAGCTCCTCCGCCGCCCTGTAGCGGCCCTGCACTGTGAACCGGGTGACGGAACTCTCTGTGAAGCGATCGACGGACTGGAGGCGTTCGAGACACCGTTGAGGCGCCTGATCGACGTCGACAAGAAGGCGGTCCGACGAGCGCGGGACCTCCCACTGCCAACACTGCCCTCGATCGTCGGGGCGGGTAAGCGTCGCTGTCAGTTGCATCGTTCAGCACCCATTGAGCGAGATTCTAGATCCTTCTAGAATCAGTCTGCTGCTGCATTCATCAGGATCGTGACCAAGGGCCTGACCAGCGCCAAACGATCGACCAGTTCGCGGCCGGTATCGGCTCAGCCTTGGTAGAGGGCTTCGATCTCAGCCTGGTACCGGGCGTGGATCCCCCGACGCTTCAGTTTGGACGTGGGAGTCAGAACATCTGAGTCGGGCATCCACTCCTCGTGAAGGATCGACAACTTCTTCACCGCTTCGGCGTTGTTGAAATTGGCCATCGCAGCCCGCAGGCCGGCATTGACCGCCTCGACGACTTCGGGATCCCGACTGAACGCTTCGATGTCGGGATCAACGCCCTTTTGTGCTGCCAACGCGGCCACCGCGTCGGGATCGAGGGTGATCAGTGCTGAGACGAAGGGCCGTTGGTCGCCTATTGCGCACGCCTGTCCGACCAGCGGGATCATCTTGAGAGCAGCCTCCAGGTTCGCTGGTGAGATGTTCTTGCCACCCGCGGTGATGATCAGTTCTTTCTTCCGATCGACGATCCGGAGATATCCCTCGTCGTCGATCTCCCCGATATCGCCGCTGTGAAACCATCCGTCGTCATCGATCGCCTCGGCTGTCTTCTCCGGCTGGTTCAGGTAGCCGCGAAAAACGTTGCCGCCCCGGCACAGCACTTCTCCGTCGTCGGCCAACCGCACTTCGCACCCGGGAATCTGTCTGCCGACATACCCCGACTTCACACGAAACGCGTCGTAGGTCATGGCACCGGTGGTCTCGCTCAAGCCGTAGACCTCCGATAGCGGGACACCGATCGTGCGGAACCAGTCAATCATCTCGGACGGGATGGGGGCCGCACCGGTTGTGGCGATGATCAGCTCGTCGAGCCCGACCAGCCCCCTGATGGTCGAGAAGGCCACGGCGTCGAGAAACTCGTAGGTCTCGATCTCTTCAGGAGTGGCGGTACCCATCGTCATCTTCTTGCGGATGGGCCCGGCCGCCTCGACCGCCTCGGCCACTTTCTGCTGCTTGCCCGGGTCGGCGGCGAGAGCTGCATTCACTCCGGCGTAGATCTTCTCCCACACCCTTGGTACCCCGAACATCACGTTGGGTTTGATCTCTCGAGCAAAGTTGGCGATCTCGGTGGGGTTGGGGCAGCACGTGACCTCCATACCCCGATAGATCGCCAAGTAGTGGCTCATGATCCGTTCGGCGATGTGGGCCATGGGCAGGTAGCTGATGATGCGCTTTCCGACAAGGTCGGTTTCGAACACACGCGACGTTGAATCGGCACTCCACACCACGTTGTCGTGATCGATCATCACACCTTTGCTGGGTCCGGTGGTTCCCGATGTGTAGATGAGCGTGGCCAAGTCCCCGCCCTGGGCAACCTTGGCAGCCTCGGTGAGGTCGGCCGGATCGGCAGCGAGTAGGTCGTCGAAGGAGAAGTCTCCGCCCGAGCCGTCGACCACGCCGATCTCTCCGAGGCTGGGGATCTGATTCCGAACCCCATCGATCAACTGGAAGAATGCCGAGTTCTCCACGATGGCGACCTTGGCCCCGGCGTCATTGGCCAGGTACTCGATCTGTTCGGCGCTGGAGGAGTTGTAGATGCTGACCGGCGTTGCGCCGACGAAGAGAGCCGCTATGTCAAGCACGTGGAACTCGGCAATATTGCGAATCATCAGCAGCACTCGATCCCCCCGGCCGACGCCACGAGCCGACAGCGCGGCGGCAGCCCGTGCCACCCGGTCGGCGTAATCGGCCCAGGTCCACTCAGCCCAGGAACCATCGTCATTTTGCCAACGGATCGCCGTCATCTCACCGGACGCAGCGACACGTTCGTTGAACATCACCGGGACTGTTCGGCCCTCGTTCTCCTTTGAAACCTGCTCGGATGTAACCGCAGCGCGGTCATCTAGATCGTGTGCCATGTTTGTCCCTTGTCTTCCCATTGTTAGAGCATCTCGATGATTGTGGCGTTCGCCAGGCCACCACCCTCGCACATCGTCTGCAGACCGAACCTGCCACCGGTGCGCTCGAGTTCGTGGACCATCGTTGTCATCAACCGAGCCCCGGATCCCCCAAGAGGGTGGCCCAGCGAGATCGCACCCCCGTTGGGGTTCACCTTGTCCATGTCGGGGTGATGCTCCTTGGCCCACGCCAGTACCACCGACGCAAAGGCTTCGTTGACCTCGAAGTGGTCGATGTCGTCCATGGAAAGCCCGCTCTTCGCCAGTGCCTTCTCCGTTGCCGGGATCGGTCCGGTGAGCATTGTGACCGGATCGACGCCGGCGAGCGCGAACGTGTGAAATCTCGCCTTGGGTGTGAGACCGAGCTCGTCGGCCTTCTCCGAGCTCATGACGAGGATCGCTGACGCGCCATCGGTGATCTGGCTGCTGTTGGCAGCGGTGACTTTGCCGTCTTCCTTGAAGGCGGGCTTCAGACTCTGGATCTTGTCCAGCGTCGACTCACGGATACCTCCATCGGTGGCCACCAGATCGCCGGTGACGTTCACCTGACCGGTTTCGCGATCTCGGATCTTCTCGGCCACCGGGATCATCTCGGCTTCGAATCGGCCTTCGTCGCGGGCGCGGGCTGCGAACCGTTGTGACCGCAATCCATACTCATCCAGGTCTTGGCGCGAGATCTCCCACCGGTCCGCGATCATCTCGGCACCGATGCCTTGTGGCACCAGACCGCCAGCGTCGTGGTATCGATCCTTCATCGCCTGGGTGAAGGCGAAGCCTGCTTCCTTGAGTTGCTGGGTGGCCCCCATCGGAACCATGCTCATCACCTCTACCCCAGCGGCAATGGCGACATCGTACGCGCCTGCCATGACCCCCTGCGCCGCGAAATGAGCGGACTGTTGCGAGGACCCGCACTGCCGATCGATGGTCGTTGCGGGAACACTTTCTGGCCAGCCAGCGGTCAGCACCGCGTTTCGCCCCACGTTGAGGCCTTGGGCGCCGACCTGCATGACACACCCCATGATCACGTCGTCGACGACGGCAGGATCGAGGTTGTTGCGATCTGCCAGCGCATTCAACACCTCGGCGGCCAGGTCAGCCGGATGCCAGCCCGACAGCTGGCCGTTCCGTTTTCCCATCGGAGAACGAACAGCATCGATGATCACGGCGTCGGACACCACGCAATGGTGGCGCAGCGCCGATCTGGGCGGCAAATCTCACTCGATCAACTGCACCGGTTGATGAAGTTGCTCACCATGGTCTTCCCGCCGACGGTCAGAACCGACTCGGGGTGGAACTGAACCCCCTCCACATCGTGGCTCCGATGCCGCATCCCCATGATCACCCCGTCGGAGGTGGTTGCGGTGACTTCGAGGACGTCGGGGAGATCATCAGCCCTCACGATCAGACTGTGGTATCGAGTGGTCCGCACCGGTGTTGGTAACGATTCGAAGACGCCCACACCCCGATGTTGTACTTCGGAGGTCTTGCCGTGCATCAACTCCGGCGCACCAACCACAACTCCTCCGTACACCTCGCCGATCGACTGGTGGCCGAGGCAGACGCCCAACACCGGAACCGTCCCTGCAAAGGCCGAGATCGCCTCCTTGCTGACCCCGGCGTCCTCGGGCCGACCGGGCCCCGGTGACACCAGGACCCCTTCGGGCTTCATGGCCACCAGCTCACCGACCGAGTGGTCATCGTTGCGAACCACGATCGGATCAGCGCCGAGTTCTCCCAGGTACTGGACGAGGATGTAGACGAACGAGTCGTAGTTGTCGATCACGAGGATCCGGGGAGCCATGGGTAGCAAACCTACTGCCCGAGTACGGCGATGACGTCACGTTTGGAGACCGCGCCAGGGCGGTTGACGGGCCGGCGCAGGAATGAGGGGTACACTCTGCAGCCGTGGCACGTCCTGACCCGTCCAAGAGCCGAGTAACCCCGAAAGGCACCCGGCCGACCGAACCCGTGAGCGAGCGATCGACCAAGCCCGAGGTCCGCCCTGCGCTGGGACCCTCACCCACGTGGGTACCGGTTCTGATGGTGGCTGGCTTCGTCGGCGGTGTCCTGATGATCCTGGGCAACTACCTGTTCACCATCGATGCGCTCGGCACCCCGAGCAACTGGTATCTCCTGGGCGGGCTGGCCATGATCCTGGTGGGGATTCTCGCCGCCACTCAGTACCGGTAACCGATATTTACCCAAAGAACTTGTCCGTTCCGTTTGGTGAACGGCGCTCCGGCCCGTAACCTTTTGTGACGCGTCGTGGCGTTCAGAACATCTTCACTGGCCTGTTTGTACAAGCAGCAGTTAGCTTTCGTGTGGAAAAGTCCTGTGAGCTGGGCTTGTAGTTGTGGATAACGTTGCTTTTGGGTTTTCCACACCTGTGGATAACCTTGTGTGTTGTAACGTTCTCACAGCGTGAACGTAACGCAGCCGCAATATTGCCAAGGGCCGTCTGAACGCTAGAGAACGTCTTCGAGATTGGTCGTGAGGACCATCGGCTCGGTGCAGTGTTTGGGTGGTTCAGGCACCTGGTCATTGGCCAACGTGAGCCGCAGCTCTGTTCCACACACCTCACACCGGTAGTTGAGCTTCACTCGTCGAAGCTCGCCCGCTGGCAACGGTTCAGGGATCGGCCGGGCAAACGCACCAATGGTCCTGATTCCGATCATGAACAACACATAGGCGACCGCGACCGCAATGACAGTACGAAGCAATCCGAAGCCGGCCAGGAGCAACAGCCCGACCGACGCCACGGCAACAACCCGTACCACGTTGCGTCGCCGGCGTTGGATCTCTGCGTCATGCGAGCTGGTTCCACCAGAGATCACCGAATCATCGTTGTCGATGCTCTCGGGATAGTCGGTCGTCGGCTCGAAGTCAGACCGATGGTGGCCGTTGTCCACGGACTCAGTCTATCCGTCGTCCCCATCGGGCTGGGTATCGGGAGGTGGCGGCGCAAGTTCGACCCCAACCTGTATCCGCACCGTCGAGCCGGTGACCAACGCAGTGTTCCCAACCGGGTCCTGAGAGAGCACGATTCCGGCGTCGGAAGAACCGTTGGGGACATCGACCAGTTCCACGAAGGGGGCGAACCCGGCCTGTTCAAGGGCGGCCTGAGCCGATGCTTGATCGAGACCGACCACCGGTGGAACGATATTCTCGGGCGGCCCGGTAGAAACCACCAGGAGCACCACACGGTTGATCGAGACCTGCGCACCGACATCGGGGTCGGTACGGATCACCATGCCCTCCGCGACCTCCTCGGACGACTCGTACACCAGGGTGGGGTTGGGAAGGCCGGCCCTACCGAGTTCGTTTGATGCTTCGAGCACTGACAGCCCTTTGACGTCGGGTACGTCAACCTGGTCCGGGCCCGATGAGACAATCAGGTTCACACGCGAACCTCGCTCCAGCTGCTGGCCCGGTTCCGGCTCGAGCCGAATCACCACATTCTCCGGGACCTCCAGGTCTGCTTCATAGGAGAAGTCGACCACGAACCCGTCCTCCTCGAGCCTGCGGGTTGCCTCCTCGAGGTTGAATCCGGACACGTCGTCGAGCAACACCTTCAGCGTGGAGCGTGCGACCTGGATCACGACGACGCTTCCCTCTTCGAGCTTCTCGCCCGCTGCCGGTGCCTGGTCGACGACACTTCCGGGCGGTACACCTTCCGGTGCGTCAACCGGACGGGCTTCGAACTGGAAGCCGAGGTCGGTCAACGTTTTCTCTGCTTCGCCCTGGGAACGGTTGGTGACGGAGGGGACTTCGACCAGGCGTGGACCGGCTACATCTTGATCCCCGAAGTTCACATAGATGTAGCCCGCGATCCCAGCTACCCCCAGGATCATGATCAGAAGTGCGAGGAGGAAGAGGCCGTTGCGCCGAGGCGGTTCGACGTACTCGGGAGCGCCGCTCATTGCCTGGGCCATCACAGCCGGTGCGACAACTGCCGGTTCGTCGGTTACGGCAGCAACCGAATCGGTGGCCACCGGGGCAGACTGGGCGGGCGGATGGACCACCCCGACCCGCGACGGCGGAGCTACTTCTTCGTCGCCGATGCGACGAAGCTCGGCTCGTAGGTCTTCAGCCGACGCGAATCTCTCCTGAGGCTGTTTTGCAAGCAGCCGGTCGACGATGGCGCCGAGCGCAGTGGGGACCTGAGGGTTGACCGACGCCGGGGTCGGCGCTTCGTCCTGCACATGTTTGTACGCGATCGCGACCGGGGACTCGCCGTTGAACGGGGGTTGCCCGGTGATCATCTCGAAAAGCACCACCCCGAGGCTGTAGAGATCGCTGCGAGGGTCGACTTGTTTGCCCTGCGCCTGCTCGGGTGAGAAGTAGGTTGCGGTTCCCATCACCGATCCGGTCTGGGTGAGGTCATCACCCCCGCCAAATGCACGTGCGATGCCGAAATCGGTGACTTTCACCTGACCGCCCGGGGTGATCAAGATGTTGCCGGGCTTCACGTCTCGGTGGATCGTCCCATTTCGATGGGCGAACCCGAGAGCGGCGGCGGTGTCGATGGCAATCTCGACCGCTCGGTCCGGGTGCAACACTCCTTCTGCCCGCAACAATTCGGCCAAGCTACGACCCTCCACGTACTCCATGACGATGAAGTAGGTGCGGTCGTACTCACCCCAGTCGTAGACCGCCACGATGCTGGGGTGGTTGAGGTTCGCTGCGGCCTGAGCTTCGCGGCGGAACCGCTCGACGAACAGTGGTTCGGATGCGAACTGGGGAAACAGAACCTTGACTGCAACCGGCCGATCCAACAGCTGATCGTGGGCCAGAAACACATCCGCCATACCGCCCCGAGCCAGGCGCCGGTGCAACTCATAGCGTCCGTTGAGCACCGGGCGTTGTGCGGTCGAATCAGTCACAGCGAGCCAAGGGTAGTGAACGATGGACCCAGTTCACGGTCAACACCGTCACAGCTGAGGAATCGTCATGAGAGGTCGAACAACTCTTCGAGCAGGGCCCGCGCAACGGGAACTGCGGTCCGCGAACCGCTTTGATCCGGCTTGCCGGGATCAGCTGCAACATGCACCGCAAATGCAATATCGGGCAAGAATCCCGGTTGACCGGCGAAACCGATGACCCACGCGTGGGATCCAATGCTGTCCTGGCTCAGCTGAGCGGTTCCGGTCTTGGCTCCGACCTCGACGCCGGGCAGTTGGAGCCCGGTTGCCGTGCCCTCTGCAACGGCGGTCCTCATCGCTTGTTGAAGCGCAATCGAGGTTTGGGGACTGATCGCCTTGCCGGACATGTCGGTTTCGATCGTTTCGGCTACCGACCCATCAACCCGTTCGATGCGGCTGACCACATGAGGAGCGACCACCTCACCCCCGTTGGCCACCGCGGCTGCGACCATTGCCATCTGCAGGGCTGAAGCCGACACACTGTTCTGACCCAGGGCCGACTGTGCGAGCACTGGGCTGTCGGCGTAGACACCAACACGATTCTCGCCTTCAGGTGCCCGCAGTCTTTCTCCGAAGTCGCGGGGGAAGTCGCTTTCGGTTGCTCGGTCGATATCGAGTTCGGGTTGGGCGTTGAATCCGAAGGATTCGGCGGTGGAAGTCATCTGTTCTGGACCGATGAACTCGGCCCCGAGCCGTGCGAATCCGGTGTTGCAGGAGGCCGCGATCATGGCTTCGAGCGATCCCCCACATGCCCGGCCACCGCTGTTGCGGATCGGACGGGTCGCCAGGGGTGCGAAGTACTCGGTGGTCGGTTCGAGATCCAGGTTGGCGCCGTCGAGCCCTTCGAGCTCCAGTGCCGCAGCGGCAGTCACGACTTTGAAGGTTGATCCGGGAAAGAACTTGTCGGCGTACGCGGCCGGCCGGCGGGGGTTGCCAGGAGCGGCCAGAAGCTCTCTGGAGGCGGCTTCGGCAGCCAGGCCGTCGTGGTCGGCGAGCCGATTGGGATCAAACGAGGGCGAGCTGTACATCGCAATCACCGCGCCGGTCGTTGGCTCGATCATCACCACCGATCCCTGCCGGTCCCCCAGAAGTTCCTGCGACCGTCTCTGCAGCTCGTGATCAATGCTCAGAACCACAGTGCCGGGCTCACCCGCTCCGCCGAGAAACGAATTGAGGCCGCTGAGCCGTAGTGCCGCCGCCCGACCCGACAACCAATCGTTGTAGGTCCTTTCCACTCCGGAAGCTCCCAGGTTGAACGAGTAATAGCCGACGGTGTGGGCATAGAGCTCCGCCTGGGGGTACGTGCGTTGGTAGTCGAACACAGACCCGAACACCTCCGCCGACTCGGCCACGACGATCCCGTCGGAGGTAAGGATCGGACCGCGGGGCTGGTTGAAGTCTCGGAGAATCGACCGGCCGTTGTCGGGGTTGTTGCGAAGCTCCTCCGCCTGAAGGACCTGAACCCGGCTGATCTGAACCAGCAGCACGGCGAAGCCCACCAGCAGCACCATCAACACCCTGCGCAGCGATCGGTCGATCATGGGACACCGTGCAGTGTGGAGTCGGTGCCGCCGAGCGTACGGTCGTTCCGAGCCGAGTCCGAGATTCGGATGAGGATGGCGAGGATCACGTAGTTGGCCACCAACGACGAGCCGCCGTAGCTGACGAAGGGCAGCGTGACCCCGGTGAGGGGCAGCAGCCGCACCACTCCTCCTACGATCACGATTACCTGGAACCCGAGCAGGGCGGTGAGACCGCCCGCCACGAGCTTTTCGAAGGGGTCGACGGCCTCGACCGCGACGCGGAATCCAGCACCTACGAAGAGCAGGAACGCAGTCAGAATTCCGGCCGCCCCGAGAAGCCCGAACTCCTCGCCGAACGCCGCAAAGATCATGTCGGTAGTGGCTACGGGAATCACGTTCGGGGTTCCCTCGCCGATCCCGGTGCCGAAGACACCGCCGTCAGCCATTGCGAATGCGGCTTCGGCTACCTGAAAGCCGGTGTCGTTCGGATCGTCGAACGTGAAGAGCCATGCGCTGATCCTTCGGCGTACGTGGCCAAACGACTGGTAGGCGATTGCCGAACCGATGGCGAACGACAGCAGACCGGTGAGGACGTAGGCGATCCGGGACGTCGCCAGGTAGATCATCACGACGAACAAGGTGAAGAACAACAGCGACGAGCCCAAGTCGCGCTCTGCCACCATCACCAGGATCGCGATGGACAAGGCAGCCAGCAGGGGTGCGAAGTGGCGCACATCGGGCAGGTGAATGCCTGCGAACCGCCGGGTGCTGACCGTCAGAAGTTCTCGTTTGTCGATCAGATACCCGGCGAGGAACATCGTGAGGACGACCTTGGCGAATTCACCTGGTTGGATGGTGAAGAGCCCCACCGAGATCCAGATGCGGGCACCACGAATCGAGACTCCGATGTATGGCAACAACGGCAGCAGTAGGAGCGTGATGCCGGCCAGTGCCAGCAGGTAGCGATAGTCAGCCAGCCGTCGAACGCTGGGAACCAGCACCAGGGTCGCGGTGAAGGCCGCCAACCCAACCAAGGTCCACACCGACTGGCGGGCGGCGAAGTTCTCGTCCAACCGGGCGATCATCACGTAGCCGAGCCCGTTGAGCAGGCCAACGATCGGGAGCAGGGTCGGTTCTGCATTCGGTGCGAAGCGACGAACGATGAGGTGCGCTGTCCCCAACAGCAGAAGGACCAACCCCAGGAAGGGCAGCACCGCTGGCGGGGTGTCGCTGCGGTTGGCGAAGGCGGCCAGGGCAAAGGCCCCGGACGTGAGAAGCCCAGCCCCGACCAGAAAGCCGAGCTCGGTGGTGCGGGGACGATGGTGCGCACCGAGAGATCCCCTGACCGACGCCATCGCCACAGGCGCTACTCCGAGGTACGGAGGGACGAGAGTTCCAGCTGATCAACGAACTCCTCCGCCTCGTCCAGCGAGGAGAACACCGGCGTGTCGACCACCCGGCTCCGCGATCCAGGGTTGAGATCGTTGATGTCGATACCCGTGAGCTGCACGGCCTGGGGCTCGATGAACAGCACGCCGCCCGGGCGACCCTGATAGATCACTACCTCGTTGCCGTCGGTTTCCACGAACCATGCGTTGCGGCCGTAGGCCACCAGCCCGCCGATACCGAGACCGAGCAGGGCTACGACGCACACGGCGAAGACGAAGGCTCGCATGCGATTCCGGCGCCGCGGTTCCACAACCGGCAGCTCCTCGGTCTGGGGGTCCTCGCTTGGGTCGTCCCTCGACGTTGTCACCGAGTCAGAGTCAGGCAGACCTGTCAGACCGGCACGATCGTCAGAACCCGATACGTCATCGGACACGGTGTCCTCGGTGACGGTGTCACCCAGAGTGCCGACACTGGAAATCGAAGCGGCGTCGAGCAGGTCGGTTCGGCCCTCGAGAATCGAATCGACAGTTTCAGCCAACAGGCCGTCATCGGTGGATGCGTGTGCTGTGCTCGGTTGGGGCAGGTCTCTGCGGTCCTCGATGCCGCCACTCTCGTCGTACGGACTGTCCGAGTCGACCTGGGTGGCGAGGATCTCGGCTGCGCTTGCGGGCGCCGCGGCGACGGGTCCGTCGTCGCGAACTCGAACGATCACAACAGTGATGTTGTCGTTCCCGCCGTTTTGGTTGGCTCGCTCCACCAGCCGGGAGGCCGCCTCATCGAGATCGTCGGCGTTGGCGAGAATCGTTGCCAACACGTGGTGATCGACTTCGTTGAACAGCCCGTCGCTGGCCAGCAAGAACATGTCATCAGCGCCGACAGCCAGTTCGAAGGTGTCGACCTCGGGGTCTTCTCCCAGGCCGAGAACCCGGGTGACGACGTTGCGGTGGGGATGGTCGCGAGCCTCTTCCGCACTGATCTTGCCGGCTCGGATGAGGTCCTCGACCAACGAATGGTCCTCGGTGATCTGGTCGAGCTCGCCCTGACTCATGAAGTAGGCCCGGCTGTCCCCGACGTTGGCGACGACCACCGACCGTCGTTCGGGTCGGATCAGGGCGGCCACCAGCGTGGTGCCCATGTTGGTCATTCCGGTCCGTTCCGCGGCGTGCAACACTTCACGGTTTGCGTGGTGGATTCCCGATACGACGTCCTTTGGATCGGTCATGGCGGGGAAGCGACGCAACGTCTCGACCGCGGTTTCCGCAGCCAACTCCCCGCCCGCGTGCCCGCCCATTCCATCGGCGACCGCTACCAGGTTGCCGTGGACCAGGAAGCGGTCCTGGTTTGTCTCCCGCACCATTCCCTGGTCGGTTGCACAGCCGAATTCGAACCTCATCAGCGCACCTCCATGACGGTGCTACCCACCTGGACTCGGGCGCCGCTGGCCACCTGAATCGGTGTCGTCACCTTCTCACGGTTGACGTAGGTGCCGTTCGTCGAGCCGAGATCGGACACCACGATGCCGCCGTCGGTCTTGGCGATCCGGGCGTGCTGAGAGGACACGAACGTGTCGTCGAGCGTGACATCACAAGATGCGGACCGGCCGATCGTCAGCTGACCGACAACCGGGTACACGATGCCGGCATGTTCCACCGGTTCGAGGATCACAACTTTGGATTGGCCCGACGATTTGCGGAGTTTGCGGGCGCGAGGCTCCGACGCCACGGCAGCGTTGGGCGAAACCGAGGTCCAGACAGCGTTCGCAATCCGAAGGAAGAAGACCCACAGGAGCGCCAAGAACCCGAGGCGAAGAACGGTGAGTACGGCGTCGGACACTGCACGGAATCGTAGTTGTTCCGCACCACCAACTGGCTCCGCGCCCCACCGACCCCTCCCAAAAATCGTCGCACCGCTACAACCAGTGTCTTCGGGCAACGCCAGAACGCCCGAATGTAGCTGAATGACGCAATTTGGGCCGCCATCGTCTGGTCTGGATTGTCGCCTAGTATTCCGCTGCGATGGCTTTGCGTGCGATGGAGGGTCAGATCGAAGAATTCGTGGAGGGTCTGATGGCTCGCGCCTTCGGGTCAGGCCTCCAGCCGGTCGAGATCGGTCGCCGCCTTCGCCGGGTGGCACTCAGAGACCGTCGTGTCAACGTGAAGGGTGTCGTGACCGTCGCCAATCGTTTCGTGGTTGACCTTTCTCCCGAGGATCAACAACGCCTCAGCGCTCAGAGTCCCTCAATTCTGAGAGACCTGGTCGACGAGGTTCGGTCAGTGGTCGCCAAAGAGCAGTTGACGTTCGCCGGACCGGTTTCGGTTGAATTCACTGAGAATCCCGACCGTCGACAAGGCACCTTCTCGATCGAACGGGCCTTTGACGACGGGCCGATCGTGCAGCCGGCCGAGCTGATTCTGTCCGATGGTCGGAATGTGGACCTGGGGACCGTAGGGATTCGAATCGGGCGTCATCCCGACAACGACATCGTGATCGACGAGAGCAATGTCAGCCGATTCCATGCTCAGGTGGTCCCCGAAGACGACCACTGGATCGTGCTCGACAACCGATCGACCAATGGAACTCGGGTGAACGACCGACGGATCGGCGACGCCGGGCAAACCGAGATCGACCTGACCGACGGTGACACCATCATCGTGGGCCCGGCATCGTTCACCTTCCGCCGCCGCTGACACGCGGTCCCTGGCCCACATCCCACCCAACTTCGGCTCCGGAAAGCCCATCCGGCGTGCTGTCGGAGTGGAGAACGGCTGGGTCAGTCGGTGAGGGGCGGGGCGGCATAGCCCGGTTGGTCGATCCGAAGCTGATCGAGAACGGTTCGCACCAGGTGCTCGGTCACCTCGGGTTCGGTGATGGATCGCTCTCCGGCCCACAACAGGCTCGCCAGCGCGTTTCTCAGATCGGTCAGGGAGCCTGAGATATCGAGCACTGAGCCGATCCGATCCTGTTCCCGCCGCCGGCAGGCAGGCCCGAACCGAAGGTCTCGTTCCACCACGCCGGCCATGCCGGTCAACACCCGCTGTCGGTAATCACCTGCGTTCTCTCCGAGCGACAGTGCGAGAGCCGCGGCCACCCCGGCCCGAGTGTTGCCCGAGTCGATCATCGGATCGGCCGCCGCCGGAGCGTTCGCGAGAAGCAGGTTTGCGCAGTCAACCTCAGCTTCACTGACCCGCGGTCCGATGGCGGCGAATTCGACTGTGTCGGAACGATTGGGATCGAACCTCGACGCCTGGACCAGACACGTGACTCCCCACCAGTACGAGCCGGCGGCCTGCCACCAGGCCACCCGGGATTCATCGATCTCGACGCCGGCTTCTGCCTCGTAGGCGGAGAACAGGTCGGCTCGGTCGCCGCAGCCTCCCACCAGTTTCTCGGGCACCCCGAACCGCCAGCTGTTCAACATGAGATAGCCCAGGTCCTGCATGGGGTCCCCCAGGCGAGCCAACTCCCAGTCAAGAACCCCGACGACGCCACGCCGGCGATGCACCATCAGGTTCCCGTTTCGAAAGTCGCCGTGAACAAGACGTGGCGGCACAGGCTCCGGTGCGGTTTGGATGAGGTGTCGTGCCACCCCGTCGAGCATCGGCCGCACCACACCAGTGCGCTGGTAACGCACATGGGTTTCGTCGATGAAATCCACAGGTGAGGTGGTCGGCAGATCCAGCCCGTCGACCGAAACGGCGTGCAATCGGGCCAAGGCCACACCGCACTGTTGGGCGAAGCTGGTTCGGGCGGGAGCGAACTCGGGCTTCCTGGCGATGCGCCCACCGAGCGTTTCACCTTCCAACCACTCGGTCACCAGCATCTGGGGCTCATCGGAAGATGCCAGGACATGCGGGACGGGGACACCGGCCGCGACCGCCCGCCGCAACAACGCGGCTTCTGTTGCAAGGCCGATTCGGCTCAAACCCACGTCGTCTGGTTCAGCGTCGCTGCGCATGCGCGCATGACAGGTACGTCCGGACCACAGCTGCACCCGAAACGATCGGTAGCTGGCTCCCCCGGTGAGCGGTTCGACGGACCGAACCGATTCGTCGAGCAGTCCGCCCACCCGCTCTGCAATCGAGGGGTCCATCTAGACGCCTTTGGGGGCCCGTTGTTTCATGAAGCCGAACAGGTAGCCGGCCACCCGGCGCATCTGGATCTCCTCGGTGCCCTCCGTGATGCGATATCGACGGTGGTGACGATAGATGTGTTCGAATGGTTCATGGCGGCTGTACCCCATGCCGCCGTGGATCTGCATGGCTCGGTCGGCGGCCTCGCAGCAGAGACGGTTGGCCCAGTAGTTACACATGGAAACCTTGTCGCTCACTGAGAACGCGCCGTGCTCGTCCATCTCCCACGCGGTCTTGTGGATGAGGGCCCGGAGCATTTCGCACTGGGTGGCGAGCTCGACGACCGGGAACTGGATCCCTTGATTCTCCGCCAAGGGCGTGCCGAACGGAGCACGTTCCTTGGCGAACGCGATCGACCGGTCGACGCAGAACTCGGCCGCGCCGAGACTGGAGGCGGCCTGTCGGATCCGGTTCTCGTTGAAGAAGTGCTGAACCACCGCCAGACCTCGACCCTCCTCGCCGAACACCTCCGCGTCGGAGACCTCGACGTCGGTCAAAGTGATGCGAGCGTGATCGGTGGGCATGTTGAACGTCCACAGGTACTCCTCCACCCGAAACCCCGCCGCGTCGGTGGGGACCAAGAAGCAGGTGATCCCGCGGCCATCGCCGGCCCCACCGCTGGTCCGAGCGAAGATCAGGTCGTGCGTGGCGGCGTGGACGCCCGTGTTCCATGTCTTGGTGCCGTTGATACGCCAGCCGGACTCGGTTCGCTCCGCGGTGGTTTCCATGTGGGTGGCATCAGAGCCGTGGTCGGGTTCGGTGATCCCGAATGCGAAGAACCGCCTACCGGTTGCAAGCGGTTCGATCCACTCGGCCTTCTGGGCTTCGGTGCCGTAGGCGATCATCAGAAGCAGCCCCACGTTGTTGCCGACGATCGAGTGTTCATTCTGAAGGTCGTTGTGTAACCCCAGGCCACGGCGAGCGAAGTGTTCTCTGATCACCGCCATGCCGAGATTGGTGCCGTTCCGTCCTCCGTACTCCTGGCTGAGCGGGTAGCGATAGTGCCCCGCAGCGTCGGCCCGTCTCCGGGCCTCCGCCAGTAGCTCCTCCCACCGTGCAGTGGGCAAGCCACCGCGTTCCCAGTCGGTCCGAGCGTCTTCCCGGCGATGGTCGAAGAACCGAATGTTGTCGTCGGCCTGCTCGAGCGGGACGATTTCACGCTCGATGAAGTCGTCGAGCTCCTGGAGATAGTCCACGAGTTCGGCTGGCAGTGTGAAGTCCACTCCTCCAACGTACTTCCGGGCTCAGACCCCATCGAAAAAGGGCCTGATCCCGGTACTGCTAGTGGTCTAGCGGGAGAGCAGGTCGTGAGTTTCGGGGCGGGCCCGCAAATACTGAGCGGCAAACGGGCAGACCGGGGCGATCTGGCGATCGGTCTGCCGGAGGTTCTCGACCACGCCGTCCATCAGACGCTCAGCGAATCCGTTGCCACGGTGCGCTCGTACCGTCTCGACATGGGGGACCACGAGGGCTCCGTTTCGATCGCGGTAGGTGGCGAAGCTGCGGAGTTCGCCATCGACGTGCAGTTCAAAGCGCCGGACGGCGACGTTGTCTGTGACCGCCGGTCCGGACGCTTGTCGTGCCATGCAAGGGCCAACGCATCCAGCGGCACCCGCATTCCAGATCGCTACCAATCGGTGGGTCGGTAGTCCTTGAGGAACTGGCCGCACCGATGAGAACCGGTGTTCACTCCGTCGATGATCGGATCGACGATGCGGGCAGCCCCGTCCACGATGTCGAGTGGAGGGTGGAAGCGATGTTCGGCTGTCTTCTGTTCTGCGATCAAGACCGGGTCCTCGTCGCTCACCCATCCGGTGTCGACGCTGTTCATATGAATCCCGGATGCCAGGTAGTCGGTTGCCGAAGTGCGGGTCATCATGTTCAACGCAGCCTTGGCCATGTTGGTATGGGGATGTTTCGTGGTCTTGAAACGACGGTAGAACTGGCCTTCGACCGCCGACACGTTCACGATGTGTTTGTGAGCGCCAGGGGTCACCTCCATGAGGGGTTTGAGCCGGGCGTTGATCACGAACGGAGCCACCGCATTGACCAACTGGGTCTCCAACAGTTCCACCGATGACACCTCATGAAGCAGGAGCCGCCAAGAGTTTCGGTCTCGTAGATCGACCTGCTGCAGGTCTTGATCGAGCTGACCGATGGGGAAGAGCCCCCGATCGGTGTCGAGGTCCTCAGCCAGCAGCGGGACCTGAGACAGTTCGGCTGACCGAGGGAGGATCGGTTCGTGGCGAGTTCCCTGATCCTGTTCGGTCAGTCCGGCATCGGGACCATCGATCGCCACGGGGAGCATGTGATACTCGCGCAAGCCCTCATAGGCACCGACGAGTGCCAGGACCTCGGAGGGAAGTGTCTGCAATGCAGACGTCTCGCCTTCCATCATGTGGGCATAGAACCCGGGGGGCCTGCGGACCGTCTGGCAGGCGTTGTTGACAATGAAATCCAACCGGGACCGGGTACCCAGCACATGCTGGCAGAAGGCTTCGACGCTGGGGGTGTGGCGGAGATCCAGCCCGAAGATTTCGAGCCGGTCACC
>JBLYYW010000081.1:0-11816 GCA_048550155.1 Acidimicrobiales bacterium
AACTGGCTGCCATGGCTCGTGACGTGGACACGTTCGTCCACGTCCACCTCGAAGAGACCCGAACCGAGCGGGAACGGGTCATCGATCAGCACGGAGCACCTGCCACCGAACTGCTCGCCGCCGAGGGTGTGTTCACCGGTCCGGTTCTGGCCGCCCACGGCGTGTGGCTTTCAGACACCGACAGAACGATTCTCGCCGAAGCAGGAACGGCGATCGCCCACAATCCGGTCTCGAACCTCAAGCTCGGTTCGGGCATCATGCCGCTTCGCAAAACCCTGGACTCTGGAGTGCTCGTGGGGCTGGGCACCGACGGACCCGCCTCGAACGACAATCTGAGTCTGTGGCAGGAGCTCGCCCTCGCTCCCCTGCTTGCCCGCGGCACCAACCATGATCCTGGCATTGTGGATGCTGCGACGGCGCTGCGATTGGCGACCGCCAACGGTGCCGCCGCGCTGGGGTTGAGCGTCGGCCAACTCGAGGCTGGTCGACCGGCCGACATCATCCGGCTCGACTCGGGACATCCCTCGCTGGCGCCCGCGCTCGATGAGGACCTGATCACGGGAATCGTCTTCGCAGGAGGGGCCCATCTGGTCACCGACGTCTGGGTTCAGGGTCGGCAGGTTGTGGAGGACCGCAACATCACCACTGTTGATCTCGAGGCAATCGTTGACCAGGCCAAGAAACGCGCAGGAAGGCTGGCTCGTGAATCCAGATGAACTGATTACCCGACTGGGCTTGGAGCCTCTGGAACCCGAAGGTGGTTGGTGGAGCCAGAGCTACATCGATCAGAACGGCACCGGGATCCATTACATGCTGACCGAGGGCCAGTGCTCCCTCCTTCATCAACTCCCCGGTCCCGAGATCTACTTCTATCAACTGGGCGCACCCCTGGACCTGCTGGTCCTCGATCCCGACGGCACCTCCCGTCGGGTACTGATCGGACCCGATCTCGACGCAGGGCATCACCTCCAATACGTAGTGCCAGGGGGCTGTTTTCAAGGATCAAGCTCCACCGGAGAGTGGACGCTCGTCGGCACTGCAATGGCGCCGGCGTTTCGGATGGAAGACTACGTTCCCGGCCTCAGGGACGATCTCGCTGGGCGATACCCCGACGCAGCCGAGCGGATCACCGAACTCACCGAGGGCTGACGTCGTCCGATGAGGGATCTATGACCGAGACCTTCGCCGGTGACAAGAAGAAGGGCCAGTCGATCCTGGGGCCATTCGAGCGCAAGTTCATCGACGCGACCATCCCTCGTATCCCTGGTCCGATCATGAGCCATCATCTGACTGCGCTCACCGCACTGTGGTCAGCGGGATGTGTCCTCTTCGGCTGGCTGGCACAGGACGATCTTCACTGGCTTCACGGGATGTCTGTCATGGTATTCGCCCAATGGCTCACCGACTCTCTGGACGGTTCACTGGGCAAGTACCGGAAACAGGGTTTGGTGAGGTGGGGTTTCTTCGCCGACCACATCCTCGACCTCATCTTCGCCGGCAGTGTTGTCATCGCCTATTCCTTTCTGGTGGAAGCCCGATGGCTCCAGTTCCTCTTCATGATCCTGCTCCTGGTCACGTGCGCCACGATGGCCACCAGCTTCTTGAGCTTCGCGGCCACCAACCAGTTCCAGATCGCGTACTACGGATTGGGGCCCACAGAGATCCGGATCGGCTATATCGCCCTCAACACGTTCGTCGCTTTCGTCGGAACCGAAATCTTCAGCTGGGGGGTTCCCGTAATCGTGGCTATCAACGTGATCGCGTTCGCGATCTTGGCCGGTCAGACCTCGCAGAACCTCTGGCAGATCGACTACGAAGCCAACGTCGACAACCAACCTCGGTGAACGCTGGTCGTCCGCTTCGACGGGCGACGCGCCCGCTACGTCAGCCGGTCGTCGAGAACACTCTCGTACGCCGTACGTGATGCCTGATCGAAACAGACGAACCGGACAAGCGATACCTGCGTGGTCGTCGACAGAACGGTCTCCACCGCAACACTTGCAGCCTCGTTGCTCGGGTAGCCGTACACCCCGGTCGAGATGGCCGGAAACGAAATCGATTGGGCCCCAGCCTCGTCGGCCCGAGCCAACGATTCCCGGTAGCAGGAGGCGAGCAGCTCGGCCTCCCCGTTGTCCCCGCCCCGCCAGACCGGCCCGACGGTATGGACCACCCACGAGGCGGCAAGATCGAATCCGGGTGTGATCTTGGCCTGCCCGGTCTCACAACCACCCAGGGTTCGGCAATGAGCCACGAGCGCTGGTCCAGCAGCTCGGTGAATTGCACCGTCAACGCCGCCACCACCCAGAAGGGCCGAATTGGCTGCGTTGACAATGGCATCGGTCTGTTCGGTGGTGATGTCGCCGAGAACGAGCTCGAGCCGAGGGGTCTGTGGATCGGTCATCAAATGAACGATACCTCACCGTTTGATTCGTGTAACTACGCTTATATGCTTCTATCGGGTTCCGATCGCTCAGCGAAAGATCAACACGGTGGAGAAACAAGATGGATCAACTACTGCCCGAATGGGCCCAATCATTCAACGGCGCCGACTCGGCGAACGACTACTGGGATCTCGTCTGCGAGATAGCCCACAGCCGATGGGGAACCGACATCACCCTCAACTACTTGTGGGGGCGGATCGAACATCGCGATGGCAGGATCGCGCAGATCCACAACATCGCCAAGGATGCGGTGGGTCTCGATCGCCGCACCCAACGAAACGGCCTCTACAACTTTCTCTCGATGGTCGACGACATGAAACGCGAGAACGAACTGTTCAGCGACTGGGAATGGGCGGCACCCCGCCTGCGCCGACGGCTTCAAGCCAACTGGGAGTGCCCGTGGCAACTCGTCGACGAGCCGATCGATCCCTACACCAACTGGGTCGTTGCGGTTGCCGCCGAGAGTGGCTGCGCTCCAGTTGCAGCTGCGTGGCTGGACAAATGGCAGGTTGGCGCAGCGGAGGTCTGGGAAAGAGCCACAGCCCAGAGCAGGCATCCAAGGAATCTGGTACGGAGGAAGATGCACGACGTTGCCGGTTTGAACGGGCACCCCGCCCTGGCGTTCGACAGCACGCTTCACTGCTTCGACGGCGACATGTACACAACGGGCCTGGCCACCGATCTCACCGATGAACTTCCCGAGCCGCTCGGTGAGAACGGAGCTCTGGTGGTCGCGCCAACCGCCCATCAGCTCTACGTGATGCCGATCGCCGACCTGGCTGCGGTTCCTCCAATGGTCGTACCGCTCATGGTGATGTCGGCGCTGCGACAGCACACCGATACCAACCCAGTGACTCGGAGCGTCTTCTGGTATCGAGGACCGAATCGGCTGGAACCGTGCGTAACTCACTCCGCCCAAGGCCGGGTCACGGTGTGCGCCGACGAGCCATTGGCAACGATCCTGCATGACTACGAAAGGCAGATGGCCGCCTGAGGCGTGGGTCCCGGCACACTGGCCAGGTGCCACTTCATGATCTGATTGTCCGCGCCGGATTGGTGGTGGATGGCCAGGGCGCCGCCCCCCAAACAGCTGACATCGCAGTGCGAGACGGCCATATCGCTGAGATCGGCAGGGTGAGAGAACGGGCGCATCGCGTCGTCGACGCCGACGGCGCCCTGGTCATCCCGGGACTCGTTGCCTTCCTGCCCCCGGAACATGTGGCTGAGTTCGACCGCAACCGCCAACATCACCTGGCCCCGGGTGTGACCAGCACCGTCGAGAGGCTCCCGCCGTCAATCGCGATCGAGGAGGTCCCCCGGTTCCTCGACACGTCAGCCGACGGACCGTTCCTGGTCAATCGAAGTTTCTTGCTCTCCCACGACACCCTCCGCCAGCGGGTGATGGGGAACAAGGTCCGAGACCAGCTGTCCCCCTCGGCTGGCGACATCGATCAGATGGCAGACCTGCTGGCCGACGGTCTGCTCGCAGGGGCAGTCGGACTGATTTCGGCCCTGAACGGTGAACCTGACGAACTTCGGGCGCTCATCCGGGAAGGGGTCCAGACCTGCTCACGACGAGCAGAAATCGACACAGCAACGACCATCGTCATCGACGCACCGGAGCGAGATTCCGAGGAACTGATGGAGCTCGGTCGATACTTGGGGAACTCTGAAGGAGTCGCCGACGTCGTGGTCACCACCAACGAAGTACTGGACGATGACAAGCTGATTTCGGCCCTCGGCCTCCAGCCGGCGGGAACTGCGCTCAGCGAACTACTTCGCCACGGAACGGTCATCGCCGGATCGAACCTGAATCCCCTCGCACTGCTGCACGCTGCGGACCCTACGGCCTTCCCGGTTCAGACGGTCGCCCTCCGCTGGGTCGATACAGCCCGGTCTTTCGGACTGAACGATCGAGGAGCGATCGCCGTCGATCGGTGCGCCGATCTGAATGTGCTTGATTTCGTGCACCTCAATGAAGATCTCAGCGACGGCGTGGTTTCGACGCTCGTAGCCGGCGAGGAGATCGTCAGCTTCAATGAGCTGACCGGAGCAACCCCCGGCCGGATTGTTTCTCGGTCGTCGGCCCAACCCGATTAGGTTGAGTCGTATGGAGATTCTCCGTACCCCCGACGACCGCTTCGAGAACCTCGATGGCTTTCCCTACGCCCCGAACTACGTGATGATTCCCGCCGGCGATGGACAGGAGCTGCGGGTCCACTACGTCGACGAAGGGCCGGCTGACCAGCCACCTGTGCTTCTCATGCACGGGGAGCCCAGCTGGAGCTACCTCTATCGCAAGATGATCCCGATCCTGGTCGAAGCTGGACATCGCGTGATCGCCCCCGACCTCGTCGGGTTCGGCCGATCGGACAAGCCCGCTGAGCAGACCGACTACTCCTACAACCGGCTGGTCCAGTGGATGGAAGCGGCCCTCATCACCGAACTCGACCTTCGAGACATAACCCTCTTCTGCCAGGATTGGGGTGGCCTTGTCGGGCTGCGGTTGGTGGCAGCCCATCCGGATCGATTCACCCGGGTGATGGTCTCCAACACCGGACTACCGATCGGGAACAGCAGCCCGCCACAGGCGTTTCTGGAGTGGCAGATGTTCAGCCAGGCGGTCCCGGAGTTTCCCACGAGCATCATCATTCAGGGTGGCTGCGAGACCGAGCTGACCCCCTCCGAACTTGCCGCCTACGAAGCGCCGTTCCCCGACGAGTCCTTCAAGTCCGGCGCTCGGATACTCCCCACATTGGTCCCGACAACACCTGAAGATCCGGCACGGGCTGCCCAGCTGGAAGCGTGGCAGACACTCGGCACGTTCGACCGTCCCTTCGTCACTGCCTTCAGCGACAAAGATGCCGTGACGGCTGGCGGCGAGGCTGTCTTTCAGAAGAAGGTTGCTGGAGCGCAGGGACAAAACCACGTCACGATCGAGGGTGGGGGCCACTTCCTACAAGAGGACGAACCTCAGCAGATCTGTGAGCACCTCATGGCGCTAATCGCTGACTCGTAGCTGCTCAGCCCGGCATTGCAGGAATCGGCTCTGGCTCAGACAACGACACATCGTCGTCTGCTTGCTCGTTGCGTAGAAAGCGCCTACCACCGTGCAGGACTCCGTACCAGAAGACCATGATTGCGCCAGCCACGATGCCATCCATCCAGTAGTGGTTGGCGGTAACCATGACCGCCCACATCGTGCCGACCGCATGGGCTACCCCAAGCCACTTCAGCCACGGACCCGTCGCGAAGCGATAGGTCGCCGCGCCGACGAAGAGTGCCCAACCAACATGAATGGAAGGCATCGCTTGGAGCTGGCCGATCTGGGCGCGGCCAAGAGCCGAGTAGACCGACTGGTTGTAGAAGATGCCCGTGTCGATCATCCCCGTGCTCTCAATGAAACGGGGCGGTGCCACCGCAACGAGCTGGATCAGGAGTGATGTCCCGGTGAACAAGGCCATCTGGGTCCGATAGCTGGCATAGTGCTCACGATTCCGCCACCACATCCACAGAAGTGACCAACCGAAGACGGCGACGTGGGCAAAGGCGTAGTAGATGTTGGCCGACTTCACGATCCACGGATAGGGCAGGATGATCTCCTGCAGCCAGGTTTCGCTCGGCAGGAAAATCGCCCGCTGGAACTCCCAAATCTGTTCGCCCCGCTCGAACGCCTGGTCGACACCGAGGGCCTTGATTCGGCCGCCCAGGTTCCACACGGCATACAGCGCCGAAACGATCCCGAACTCGCGGGCAAAGGACCTGAGGCGCCCCGAGACAAAGGGCCACACGGCCATCGCGACGAGTGCACCGGCCACACCCCATCTCCATGACAGCCATCCCATTTACTTCCCTCCGGGGGCCTCTCGCTCGACTTCGAATACGACGGTACCGGCTCAGTGGGCGGGGGTGTCGCCGACCTTGGTTTGTAGGCGTATCAGTTCGGCCTCGAGCTCCTGCTGTACCGAGCGGTACTCGGTTCGTCCATACACATTGGTGGTCTCCAATGGGTCGGTGTCGAGGTCAAAGAGCTCCCATTCCACCGGATCACTGGGGCCGTTCGCTCCCTCCTGGCCAAGAGGATCGTTGTAGTAGCAGATCAGCTTGTGCGTCATCGTGCGGACTCCGTAGTGGGCCGGCACGCTGTGAGCCCGGTCGCGATGCATCCAGTACCGGTAATACATCGACGTCTGCCAGTCCGGCGGGACCTGGCCTGCCAGAACCGGTGCGAAGCTGGTTCCCTGCATTTCGTCGGGGACCTCAATACCCGCTAGTTCGCAGAACGTCGGTGCGAAGTCGACGTTGAGAACGAAAGCATCCTGCTCGGAACCGGCTGTGATCGTTGGCGGGAATCGGATGAGAAAGGGCATTCGTAGCGACTCCTCGTACATGAGGCGTTTGTCGAACCATCCGTGATCGCCGAGGAAGAAGCCCTGGTCCGATGTGTACACGACGATGGTGTTGTCGGCCTGGCCGGTTTGGTCGAGGTGGTCGAGCATCCGACCGACGTTGTCGTCGATGCTCGCAATCGTGCGCAGATAGTCCTTGATGTAGCGCTGGTACCGCCAGCGAATCTCCTGCTCTCGAGTAAGCCCGTCCGGAACCGGCGACTTCAGATCGATGATCGGATCCAGGTCCATCAGCTGCATCTCCATGGCCTGGACCATCGCCGCCCGGGTGTGGTGATCATCGAACATTGTCTCAGGTTCGGGGATCTCGACATCGTCGAAGAGGGTGAAGTGCTCACGGCTGGGCTCCCACGTGCGATGAGGGGCCTTGTGGTGAGTGAGGAGCAGCCAAGGACGGTCGGGGTCGGTCTGGCTCAACCATTCGAGGCTGTCGTCGGTGATCAGGTCGGTGACATAGCCACCCCGTTCGATCACGTCGTAGCCGGGTTCGCCATCCGCTCGGGCTTGGAGCATGACAGGGTTGTGATAGTGGCCCTGACCAGGGAGCACTCGCCAGAAGTCGAAGCCGGACGGGTCATGCAACGGCCCGTGGCCCAGGTGCCACTTCCCCACCATCGCGGTTTGATACCCGGCCTGTTGAAACAGCTTGGGAAAGGTGAGCAATCGGTTGTCCATATGGGTGTCGAGGGTGGTCACCCGATTGACGTGGTTGTAGGTTCCGGTCAAGACCGCAGCTCGGCTGGGAGTACAGATGCTGTTGGTGCAGAAGCAACTATTGAGGAGCATGCCGCCTTCGGCGATTCGATCCAGATTCGGTGTCTGGTTGATCACACTTCCGTAGGCACCAATGGCATGAGCGGCGTGATCGTCGCTCATGATGAACAGCAGATTGGGTCTTGTCATGCTTCCGATCCCTCCGGCGACTCCCCTATCATGCCAGCCCCTAACACAGCCGAAGGGCGTCGGAACCGATGATGTCGGTGATCACATAGGGTTGGCGACGGGAGAGGACGAGTCGGGGCGAGTAGGGATCGCCTTCGATACCGCCGGTTGGACAGTTCGGGTCAAATACCGCATCAGGAAGAACCGAACTTCCGAGCAGACGCGATGCCTCGCTGATCGTCATCCCGACCCGCACCCTTCCAAACCCATCGTCGGCGAGCTCGAGAGCACTCCACGGACTCGCATCGGGCGGCACGAAGTTGATGGTCGGCATCGGATACGGCGATGCGTCGATCACATTCAAACCCGCAGTGAACAGGTCGCCGGCTCGACCAAGGTCCAGGTAGTCATCCGACGACACAACGACCGGGCCCTGATTCGTTTGGATCTCGAGCTGGTCGAACCCCTTGTTCCAGACTCGAAGCTCCTGATACTCCCCGACGATCACGCAACCCTCCTGCTCCGGAGTGAACAGGTACACGATCGGGTTCGGTCCACGAAGTGTCAGGCATCCGGGATCTTCGTTGATGACGACACCGGTCTCGGGGTCAAGAAGCACCGAGTTGGCGTCCCGATGGATCAGGACTGCGAGAGAATCTGCCACACGCACCGGGCCCGACAAAGCGCCGACGGGCGCGTCAGAGATCCAAAGGGGCGAGCCAGTTGCGAGCGCGACACGGACGAGGCCCAATTCAAGCGTGCGAACGAGCAGTGCTGTTTCGGGGCCGAGCGCAACCGTGGCAACGGCCGTCGGATCGACAGGGGCGCCCAGCCGAAACTGCGATATCCACAAACGAGAGCCAGACTCCACGTCGAAACCAAGCATCGCACTGCGGCCCGGCTGCACCCCATTGAAGAGAATCAAGACGCCATCCACGATCGTTGCGGACCCGATCCAACCGGTGTCGACACGTCCTGCTGATTCCCACAGAACGGTTTGCGCCTGAGTATCTAGCCTGCGAACCAGCGGTAACCGACCCGGCGCTGCGGTCGACGAGCTGACAAGTAGATCCACTCCACCGGGCAGATTGTGCTCGTGAATATCGGTCTCCTCCGACCCAACGATGTCCAGCCACCAGGGCTGGCCCGTCGGCGCAGTGTTCGAAGACCCGTTCGTCTCATTCGACTGCCCTGGCGCAGAGCTGGTGGTCGTGGCCGGTGTTGTAGTTGTCGATCCGAACGTTTCGTCAGCCGATGACGCTGCACGCCATGCCAGTCCGGCAACAGCCATGGCGGCGATGGCTACGACGATTGCGGCGACACCCCGGTTGGAGTGGGAGATCCGCTCCAGACCATCGTCCATGGCTCAAGAGTATGCCGATCCTCTTGCCAGCCAGCCCCGGACGATCCGGCGCGTCGCTCGCCGCAGCAACCGTCGGCTGTCTCGGGCAAGGTGGAGGGATGGGGAGCACTTCAGATGCCAATCGGAACGGAAACGCCTCGATCGAATGGCGGGCCGATTTCACCAGCGTGGAAGCCACCGTTCTCCATGCCGCGGCCTTCAACACCCGCCTCCACGCCCCTGAGGAATGGGACTGGAGATCGATCGTCGAGCGCCACAGCCTCGGTTGGTGCACGGCGCGCTCGAGCGGCGAGTTGGTTGGATTCGCCAATGTCGTCACCGACGGATTCGTGCACAGCTGGTTGCAGGATGTGATGGTGCTGCCCACCCACCAGCGATCCGGGATCGGTCAGGCATTGGTCGCTCTTGCGGTCGATCGATCCAGAGAGGCTGGATGTGAATGGCTCCACGTTGACTTCGATGACGAGATGGCTGACTTCTACTTCAAAGCGTGCGGCTTCACCTACACGAATGCGGGGCTGTACTACCTCCAGTAACAGCGGGTCCGAAAACCAGAAGAACCGGCCCGAAGGCCGGCTCCTCTGAATCAGCGTGAGCCGAGTGGGTTACATCATGCCGCCCATGCCACCCATGCCGCCCATGTCAGGCATACCGCCTGCGGCGCCCTCTGGCTCCGGCTTGTCGGCCACGAGGCTTTCTGTGGTGAGCAGCAGAGCTGCGATGGAAGCAGCGTTCTGCAACGCTGCACGGGTGACCTTGGCCGGGTCGGTGATCCCGCTGGCCATGAGGTCTTCGAGCTCGGCCTTGGCGGCGTTCAAACCGACGTTGCCCTCGGCCTCCTGCACTCGGGTTACCCAGATAGCACCTTCGAGGCCGGCGTTCTCGGCGATCAGGCGGGTCGGAGCGGCAAGCGCCCGGAACACACTTTCGGCTCCGGTCCGCTCGTCACCCTTGAGCTTCTTGATGGCCTTCTCAACGGCGGGACGGGCCCGCAGCAGAGCGGTACCACCGCCGGCGACAACGCCTTCTTCCAAAGCAGCACGAGTTGCCGAGAGGGCGTCCTCGATGCGGTGCTTCTTCTCTTTGAGTTCCACCTCGGTCGCTGCACCAACCTGGACGACGGCAACGCCACCGGCCAGCTTGGCGAGACGCTCCTGGAGCTTCTCACGGTCCCAGTCGCTGTCGGTGTTTTCGATCTCGGAACGGATCTGTGCGATACGACCCTCGACGTCAGCACGGTCGCCGCCGCCTTCGACAATCGTGGTGTTGTCCTTGGTGATGACCACCTTGCGAGCGGTGCCCAGGAGATCCATGGTTGCGCTGTCGAGCTTGAGGCCTACCTCTTCGGCGATGACCTGACCACCGGTGAGGATGGCCATGTCCTGCAGCATCGCCTTGCGACGCTCGCCAAAGCCGGGGGCCTTGACAGCGACGGATGCGAAGGTGCCGCGGATCTTGTTGACCACGAGCGTGGCCAGGGCTTCACCGTCGACGTCCTCGCCGATGATGACCAGTGGCTTGCCGCTCTGCATGACCTTTTCCAGCACGGGCAGCAGGTCCTGAACGTTGCTGATCTTGCCCTGGTTGAACAGGATGTAGGGGTTCTCCAGAACCGCTTCCTGCCGGTCGGCGTCGGTCACGAAGTAGGGGCTGATGTAGCCCTTGTCGAACTGCATGCCCTCGGTGAACTCGAGTTCGATACCGAAGGTGTTCGACTCTTCGATGGTGACCACCCCGTCCTTGCCCACCTTGTCGATGGCGTCGGCGAGAACCTTGCCGACGCTGTCGTCGGCAGCGGAGATGGAAGCGACCTGAGCGATCTGCTTCTTGTCTTCGATGGCAACGGCATTCTTGCCAATCTCTTCGACCGCGGCTTCCACCGCAGCCTCGATGCCCTTCTTGAGCACCATCGGGTTAGCGCCTGCGGTGACATTCCGGAGGCCTTCCTTGATGAGGGCCTGGGCGAGCACGGTGGCAGTCGTGGTTCCGTCGCCGGCGACATCGTTGGTCTTGGTTGCGACCTCTTTGACCAGCTGGGCGCCCATGTTTTCAAACGGATCGTCCAGCTCGATTTCACGAGCGATGGACACACCATCATTGGTGATGGTGGGGGCACCGAACTTCTTGTCGAGCACGACGTTGCGACCCTTTGGGCCCAACGTCACCTTCACTGCATCGGCGAGCTTGTTTACGCCGGCTTCGAGCGCTCGGCGCGCGTCATCGTCAAACTTCAGCATTTTTGCCATGTGTGTACCTCTTAACCGAGCTTCGCGAGGATGTCGCGAGCGTTGAGAATGAGAAGGTCTTCGCCTTCGATGTTGATTTCGGTGCCGCCGTACTTGCTGTACACCACGATGTCGCCGACAGCGACGTCCATGGGGATGAGCTCGCCGGCATCGCTGCGCCGGCCAATGCCAACAGCGACAACCTCGCCCTGTTGGGGCTTCTCCTTGGCGGTGTCGGGAATCACCAGGCCGCTTGCGGTGGTGGATTCGGCTTCCTTGGCCCGGATAACGATCCGGTCCTCAAGTGGTTGCAGTTTCATTCGTGCGTGCCTCCATTGGCGATTAGCACTCTCATAGGACGAGTGCTGATTCTAGAAATGTGCGCACCCACAACCAACACCGAAGCACCACTTTTTGGCAATCTAACCCTGAGACTGCCAATCACGCTCCACCACTGGATACTCGTGAACATCCGATCGGTGGCTCGGAGAACCTC
>JBLYYW010000082.1:0-4585 GCA_048550155.1 Acidimicrobiales bacterium
AGGATGTCGAGGCGGGAGCGTTGCCACCTGTAGAAGTCCTCCATCCTGAGCGCTTTGCGTTCGGCGGCCCACGACGCGAAGTCTTCGTAGTGGCAGAGAAACTGATCATTGGGCACGATGTCGACGCCGAGCTGTTCGAGCATTCGTCGGCCGTCCCAGCTCATGGGTTCCATCGCAGATACCCGTTCGACCCCGAACTCGTCGCAGTGAGCTCGCAGTCCAGCGGGAAGCGACGAAGCCACTCGATGGTCGACGACGAAGCCTTCCTCTCGGAGTTCCTCTGCGAAATGCGCCATCGCCGAGAGCACCAGGTGGAGCCGCTGGCGATGCCAACGTTTGCTCGCGATCTTCGCTTCGCTGGTCACGAGCAAGACACGACACTGACCAGGCTCCATAGAGGCAAGTGCGCCAGATCGACGGTTCAACTGATCGCCAAGAACCCAAACCGTATCGAGCGAGTTGAGCACAGGTGACACCTTTGCAGTATCGCTCCCGCGATCCCGACCACGACTGATCGGGCAGTGTTCGGGTGGGTACAAGACGGTGAGCACTTCGGACCGCTCGACGCGGGAGCCAGCATCAGTCGGCGATACGACAGAAGCCGCTCGCCGTCACAACAGCTCTGCGCTGTGGCCCCTCACTGGCCCTGCACCTGTCGAACCTCCGACGCCTGCACCTCGGCGCTGGCGACCAAGCGCTGGGCCAGAAGCTTCCACATGATCTTGTGGATCGGCAACAGGATCCACCAGTACGCGCGGCCCGTGACCCCACGCGGGTGGAACCGTGCGAGTTGACGCAGCCGGGCACCACCACCGGTGGTTTCGGTGATACGCCATTCGAGCCAGGCCTCGCCGGGAACCTTCATCTCGGCCCGGAGTCGGAGCAAGCTCGGCGGTTCATAGGCTTCGACGCGAAAGAAGTCCAGGGCGTCCCCGACACGCAGGTCATCAGGGTGGCGTCGACCTCGTCGCATGCCGACGCCGCCGATCACTTTGTCAAGCCAGCCCCGGATCGCCCACAGAGGGTTGGCCACGTACCAGCCTCGAGCGCCGCCGACTCCGGACACCGTTGCGAAAACTGCCCCTGGGTTGGCGGTAGCTGTGACCTCCTGGACGTCTTCATAGATTGTCCCGCCGGCCCAGTCGGGGTCTTGGGACATTGGCGAAGCCGAAGTGTGGGTGGGGGCGCTGTCCATCCAACTGGTCTTGATCGCGAGGTCGCCGACCACGGCGAGAGCCCGTTGGATCGCTGCGTCGAGGGTGTAGGGCTCGTGGTCGATGAAGCGGCGGATGTCGCGTTCTGGGTGAACAACGACGTCATTGATCAGGCTGTCGACCAGCGGGCGTGCAAGAGCGTACGGGAGGGGTGTCACCAGGTTGACCCAATGCGATGACAGGCGCGGCGTCAGAAGCGGGACGGGGATGATGAGTCGCTTCCGCAGCCCGGCGATGGCGGCGTAGCGGTCCATCATGTCGCGGTAGGTCAGCACGTCCGGGCCCCCGATCTCGAGGACCATGCCGACCGTCTCTGGCTTCTTGAGGACCTGGACAAGGTAGTGCAACACGTCGGCGATGGCGATCGGTTGGCACTGGGTCTTGGTTACCCAACGCGGGCAGATCATGGCCGGGAGCACTTCGTCGAGGTGTCTGAGCATCTCGAACGAGGCGCTTCCCGAGCCGATGATCACAGCGGCCCGAAGTTCGGTGACGGGCACGGTTCCTGCGGCGAGGACAAGGCCGACCTCGTGTCGGCTGGCGAGATGACTCGACAGGCGTTCGGGGTCGTCGTCGCCCAGTCCGCCGAGGTAGACGATCCGAGAGACTCCCGTGTTCTCTGCTGCCCGGCGAGTGTTCTCTGCACCGAGCCGGTCGGTCTTTTCGAAGTCGCCAGCTTTGCCCATGGCGTGGACCAGGTAGTAGACGACCTCAACACCGCCGAGTGCGGCTTCGAGAGAGTTCTGATCCAGAACATCTGCGGTCAGTACGTCGACCTCGGATCGCCATTCGACGCCTGCGAGCCGATCGGGGTTACGGGCGAGGCAACGCACCGTATGGCCAGCGGCGAGGAGTTCGGGAACAAGTCGGCCGCCGACATAACCCGTGGCGCCAATCACTGCGATATTCATGAGGTCACATTCTTTGCTGTTGCCATTTTCTCGAGCCGCTCCAGTGCGAGGCGACAGAAGGCCAAATAGGGGGCTGCGGGCCATGGGACACCAAAACCCACCCGGCACGAATCAGGACCGGACGGCTCCACGGTATGGTCGGTTGCGGGAACTCCTCCGACCTTCCATTCCCACCGTGAACCCTCGTCGTAGTTGGTGATCTCGAAGGGCAGGTCGACTCCTGCCACGGTTGTCACGGTTCCCCGCGCCCCCATTTGGAGGCGATCGCCATGAACGTCAGCTTCGCGTACCGTTGGACCCCACTCCGACCAATAGTGCGGGTCGGTGAGCAACTCCCAGACTGTGGCTGGTGGGGCGCCGATGTCGCGGTGCACCCAGAGTTTCTTCACTGGGCCACCCTAGTTGTCGGGGGCGTCACCTCGGTCACCGAGACAGTGGACGGATCGAGGTTCAATTGCTCGTAGAGGTTCGAAGCGAAACGTTGCCCTGTCGCCCTCATCGTGGAAAGAAGCACCGGCTCGACTGCGTGTCTGGATATCCCCGGCAATGGAAGGTCGACGGACAGCGTGAGGTCGATCTGCAGATCGGTGGCGTTGGGTCCGGCCGAGGTCAGGTTGTAGACCCCTTGGACCCCAGCGCGCTCCCGGCTCCCGATCGGCGGATCGTGAACGAAGGTGATTTGGCGCTGGTCGACGAACTCCATTCGTTCTGTGAATACCGCCTCAACCTTCAATCCGAGGGCCTCGATGCCGTTCAGGGCCCATTCCCAGTGGGTATCGGTCGCCTCGATTGTTCGGACCAGCGGGGTCAGGGAAGCGAGCATGGTCGGGTCTGTGATGAGCTGCCAGATCTCATCGGATCGAACCGGCACGGTGGAGAGGGAGATGTTCCTTGCGGAGAACCAAGTCATGGCGCGAGCTGTCCAGTCACTTCGGGGGAGGTTGTCTGCTCCTACGTGGTGCGGTGTCCATGCAGATGCATCGATCTGGGATTGTTGGGCTACCGATCGCCACGCGGTTCATCACCGATTGAAAGTTTGTTGTCGCGCCGGAGGGAGTCCGCGGTCTGGGCAACGGATCACAACTGAACAAATGCGAGGTTCCTCGCCGTTTTCTCGTCCAGAGGATTCCGGCCTACCCCAGGAGGAATGCAATGGCTTCCTCGACGCTCATTGCCTGGCCCAGATCGTAGAACTGCTGGTAGCGCACCTTTCCGAGCGCGTCGATGGCAGCATCTCTCCCCGGTTGGAGCTGCCGGTCGTAGAAGGGCGCCTTCTGCATGACGAAGTGGCGATCACCGGCGCCAAAGAGCCTTGCGGCCCGCTCGCTGTCACCGCCTACACCGGCGTACAGTCCCGCTTGGAGCAGTGCCATTCCACATGGCACGGTGGCCCCGGTCTCCAACGTTGACCGGGCCGAGATTTGGTTCAAGCCGATCGCGCGCTCGTTCCTGCCTGCGTTCCACAAAGAGAAGGAGAGGTTGTGAAGCGCGGTGGGCCGGATCAGTGGGTCGGCGCCCGGGCGATCGGCAAGCTCGACACTCTCCTGGGCGTACCGTAGCTGGGCTCCGGCACCCTGATCTCCGACGTTGGGAATGAACATGTTGGCGTGCATCTGGCCGAACGTGTCGCCGATGCTGATGAAACGGCGCCGACCTTCCTCGAGCATGGTCCGAACTTCGTCGCTCTCGTCGCCGCCCCAGAGTCGGGCTTGACCGAGCAGAGTGAGCGGCCAGGCTGCCCCTTCTTCGTAGCCGACCCGATCACAGATCTCGAGGCTTTCTTGGAGCAGTCCGAGCGCGGTGGGCACGTCGCCGACCGAGAAGGCCAGGTGGCCCCGACGTGCGAGGGCGTAACCGAGGCCCTGCCCGTCGCCAATCGTGCGGTAGATGTCCGTGGCTTCGTCGGCCCACGGAATCGCCTGGTCGTATCGGGCTACGTACATCAGGAGAAACGCCCCAGCCGTAAGTGTGTCGGCTCGCGCCCGAGTCTTCGTACCCTCCGATTCAGCGATGAGTCGCTCGAGGCGGCCGATGCCCCTTCCGAGTTTGCCGGAGAGCAGCCACACATGGCCGAGCGACCATCCCATCTCGAGCCCATCGTCGATGTGCCCGGCTTCGGTGAGCCGGTCGAACGACGCCTCGTACTCGGCCAGTTCGGCTTCGATTACGATTCGCGCCTCGGTGCGCCCCGTCCCGAACATTGCGCTGCGATGACCCCGGCACTGGTCCCGGTAGTGCCGGTCGTGACGCTCCACGCAGTCCTCCCACGTTCCGGCATCGTGCAGGTGCGCCCGTGCGTACAGGCGCATGGTCTCGAGCAGGCGGTAGCGGGACGCTCCGTCTGACTGGACGTGTAGCAGCGATGCGCCCACCAGGCGGCGGAGTGTGTCCACGGCCTCGATCTCTGAATCAGCCTCGAGGACATTGGTTGCCCCAGCAGCGAGAAAGGCCCCGTCGAAC
>JBLYYW010000083.1:0-2738 GCA_048550155.1 Acidimicrobiales bacterium
CAGAACATCTTTTTTGCAGAGCTCGACATTCACCTCGAAATTTTGGGTGGTTCGCGATTCGAGCCCGACCGAATCGATCCCGACCATGGAGACACCATGATCGATGAGCCATCGTGCCCCGTCGAGCGACAGGCCGGGTCGAGTACCGGGCTCCAGCGGCGAACCGGTGATCAACTCGTCCATGTGGCCGGAGCGAAACAGCACGATGTCGCCACCGATATCGACGTTGCCCAGCACCGCGGCGAGGTCCTCGGGTTCGGTATCGATCCCCCGCTTCGGCATGTCAACGATATGGGCCCACCCTTCGAACCTGGACATGGGATATGAGTCGATTCGGGCGCCGTCCTCGAGGAAGTAGTGGGGTCCCTGGACATGAGTTCCTGCTTGGGTGGGCGAGCAGAACCGGTAGATCCACTCCGGGTTGTCACTTCCGACCACGTCGTAGGGACCCTCGACAACCACGGGTTCATCGCCGGGAAACACGAAATCGTCCATCGCCATCGAGATGTCGATGAGCTCATAGCTCTCCGGAGGGCCCGTGATCACGGCCCCTAGACTAGGGACAGTGAATCCGTCACGTGACGCAGCCGACCGGCGGACGAACCAGCGACAGCGAGCTTGGAGCGACCAGACCACACCACACTCGCTCAGCGCGTGTTTTGGCGCCCAGCGCCAAAACACGGTTAGAGAGGAGGCGCCCCAGCGCCGACGAACGGCGCGAGCAGAACCGTAAAATGGCAGCGCTCGGCGATCTTCTTCGACATCACACCTCGGCCAGCGTCGCGGCCCAACAGCACCTCAAGCGCCTCGTCGCCGGCTGGGGACCGATCTCTGACCTTTCCTTCGGCGATCTGCTGCTCTTCGTACCGGCCAAGGACAACCGGCTCCTGGCGGTCGGACAGGTGCGGCCAACCACCACCCAGACCCTGTACCGCACCGACCAGATCGGATTGTTCTCCCGTGACCGGCCCCTGGTGGCCGAAGCCCTTTCCACGGGACAGGAGGAATCGGGCACGGTGGACCGCCCCGGCGTCGAAGATCCTGTCATGGTTCGAGCGGTTCCGATCAGACACAACGGGCTGGTCATCGCCGTCTTGGTCAATGAACGGGTGAGAGCAGTTGGCCGGGAATCGGGTGAACTGGAGCGGTCATATCTGAGCGTCGTGGACCGGTTGTTCTCCATGGTCGCCGATGGATCGTTTCCCTATCCCTTCGATGACCCAACCTCGGAAGCATCACCCCGGGTAGGCGATGGTGTTCTTGTGCTCGACCCGCAGGGTGTCGTTGAGTACACATCCCCGAACGCGGTGTCTGCGCTGCATCGCACCGGCTTTCACGCCAACGCGGTTGGCCGCAACGTCACCGACATCGGCCTACCTCGCGACGTTCTCCGCACCGCATTCGGGCTTCGAGCACCCCTGATCCACGATTTGGAACGGGGCGAAAACGTGGCGATCCAGCTTCGGCTCCTGCCTCTGCTCCGGCAGGGAAGGGCCGCGGGCGCCCTGGTTTTGATGCGCGACATCTCCGATATCCGCCGTCAGGAACGGCTGCTCGTGTCGATGGATGCCACGATCCGGGAGATCCATCACAGGGTGAAGAACAACCTGCAAACCGTCTCTTCCTTGCTGCGGCTTCAGGGACGGCGGGTGGCAGAGCCAGCGGCAAAGACTGCGTTGGATGAGGCAGCTCGGCGTATTCGATCGATCGCGATGGTGCACGAGGTATTGAGCCGCGAGGGTGGCGACGACGTTGCGCTGGGTGATGTGGTGCATCCGGTGGTGCAGATGGTGCAAGGCGCACTGATGGATCCGGATCGACCGGTCGCGATCACCATCGAAGGCGAAGGGCCGATCGTTCCTGCAGAGACCGCCTCCAGCCTGGCGGTGGTCCTCACCGAACTGATCCAGAATGCGGTTGAGCACGGATTTCCCGACGACGATGAAATCGACGAGGCCGAGCATCGAGTGCTGGTTCAGATGACGACGAAGGGTTCGCTGCTGACAGTTCGGGTGATCGACAACGGGATCGGCGTTGCCGACGATTTCAACATCGACGACGATCCGGGTCTCGGGTTGACAATCATTCGCACGCTGACAACCGCGGATCTCGGTGGAACGTTCAGTTTGGAGAACGATCCAGGCGGTTCAGGGTCGGTGGCGACCTTGTCGGTCGAGGTCTAGGTCTAGGTCGAGGTCTTGGCTTAGGACCAGGGTCGCTAGTCGCGGCCCAGGAACTTCATCGTCGCCTCGGTCTGTTCAGCCCACGACGTGGGACAACGAGGACAGTGCAACTGCGCCCGCCCACGGACGAGATCGACAAAGTCGACCACACCGTTCGCCTTACACGCAGGGCACGGATGCAACGTCCGCTTCTTTTTCGATTCCGCCGTCAACATCTTCATTCTCATCAACACTCCAAAACACACAGGAACTACCTCTTCCAGTAGACCAGATTGCGGCCCGAACGCACAGCGGCTGTTGTACTGGCGCCCTAGGCCGTTGGACCCATCGAGGTCGTGGCCCACAACGCCCACGACGGGCGGCGTACCTTCGCTATGACAGCAGTTCGCCCAGCTCATCGATCGAATCGAGAGCGGTTGGAGTCTCCGACACCAGCACGGTCGGAACGCTGGCCACGCCTCCGCTGGTCGTGTTGGCCCGATGCCTCAATGCTTCGATCGACGTCCTGAGGTCGGGCGAAGAAATCGTTGCCAGCTCTGAGTCGGTGATCGCACC
>JBLYYW010000084.1:0-24601 GCA_048550155.1 Acidimicrobiales bacterium
ACTCTGGGCCATGCGCAGCCAAGGTGCAGGACTACCTCACGTCGCTGGACATCACCTACTGCGGGCGCTACGGCGACTGGGCATACATCTGGACCGACCAGAGTTACCTCAGCGGCCAGCGAGCAGCCCAACGAACTCTCGACGCACGAACCAGCGTCTAGTCCGGGCTCCGGCCCGGACCAGACGCGGGGAAACCGTACTTACCATTCGTTTGTAATCGAGGGTCAGGATCAGAAATGGGCGGCTTGGATTGCGCTCGGGACAACGGTCGCTGAGCGCTCCGACGTGCAAAACGTCGGTTGCCCAAGCGCTGGTTCTACTTGCTGCAATGCCGCTTGGTTTGGAACCTGCGGTAGGCGAAGAGCGCCTTCAGGGCCAGGGATGAAAAGAAGATGCGTGTCACGACGCCCCAGAAACCGCCACCGTGTTCGTACTCGATGTGTTCGGTCACCTTGGTCTCGTTTGGACCTACTTCGATGAATCGGTGGGTGTGGGCCCATGCCTTCATCGGACCGTCGGTCTGCACATCGGTGAACCCGTTCTCGCTCACATCTCGATGGGTCGCCTCCCACCGCATCGGAATCGGCCCGGCCCAGATTGTGAACCTGCTCACCGATCCCTCGCCCAGAGGTTCCATCGAGTGAACCTGCATGATGGCTGGCGGCGGGGTGAGGAGGCGAAGCACCGCAGTGTCGTGATGAAACTCACGTACCCGTTTCTGGCTGGCAGGTACCGTGAACTCGAAATCGAAGGTCTTCACAAGTCCCATTGTGGTCGTGCAGCACCAACGGGGAAGAACCGCGTCCCATCCGGCTCGGGCAGATTGTCTTTGCGCAGCGTTCTCCTGACACACACGACTCTGGAGCGCGAGCGCCAACCACAATTCTCAGCTGAAGGCGACAATCCGTGCAAACATCAGCTCACGGCGACAACAATTGTCACCCACAGCTGATATTTGGGCGTGTTAGCTGCCGATGCAGTGGGCGCCGAAGAGCACTCTCAGATCGGCGAAGAGGCCGTTCTTGGTGTCGACGGTGTAAGCGTCGCTGAGACGGATCAATTTGGGTGTGCCCATGTCGATCACGATCGGGGTCGTGCCCGGGTGATCCGAAATGCACGCCTTGAGATCGGCCACGGCTGCGTCGGACAACTGGTCGGGGCGGACCGTGATCGTGACGGGCTTCTCCCTGGCCAGGGCGTCGGCGTCGACGACCTCGACCTGTGAGACCATCAGCTTGGGGTCCTCGTCTCGGCGGCTGACTCGACCTCTCAGGATCACAATCCGATCGTCCTCGAGCAGGTGGCCGTAGTCGGTGAACGTTCTGGGGAAGACCATCGTCTCGATGCTCGATGACAGATCCTCAAGCACGAGCACGGCCATCAGCTCGCCCTTCTTGGTCCACTTCTTGACCAGTCCCGAGACAACACCGCCAACCGCTACCTGGCTGCCTTCATCGAGCTCAGCCAGCTCACCAATCGTGGTGGATGCCCTAGCCCTCAGTGCGTCTTCGACCCCCATCAGGGGATGGTCGCTCACGTAGAGACCCAGCATCTCCTTTTCCAGCTTCAGACGAGCGCTCTTGTCGAAGTACTCCTCGGCGATCGCGGGCCGATCGTCGTACACGTCGCCGGAGTCCTCCATGGCCCCGAAGAGGGTTTGCACCCCCATGTCCTGTTCCTTGCGCCGCTGCACGGTCTTGTTGATGAACTCCTCGTGGACCGCCAACAGACCCTTGCGGGGATGGCCAAGCGAATCGAATGCACCCGCCTTGATCAAGGACTCGATAGCCCGCTTGTTCAGGACCGTCAGCTCCACGCGATCACAGAAGTCCATGAACGAGACGAATGGTCCGTTGGCCACGCGCTCTTCGATGATCTTCTCGACGATCCCTTCACCGACGTTTCGGACACCAGACAGCCCGAAGGTGATGGCGTTGAGTGCACGGCCCTGTAACTCCATCCCTTCCGCATCGGGGATGGATCCAAAATCGATGTCTGACCGGTTGATGTCGGGCACCAACACTTTGATGCCCATCTGGCGACAATCGTTGAGGAAGACCGCTGCTGTCTCCAGCTTGTTCTTGACCGACGTGAGGAGGCTGGCCAGATACTCGGTTGGGAAGTTCGCTTTGAGGTAGGCGGTCTGATAGGCAACGAACCCGTACCCGTAGGAGTGGCTCTTGTTGAATGCGTAGTCGGCGAAACCTTCGATGACGTCGAACTTGGCCTTGCCGAACACTTCGCCGTAGCTGTTCTCGATACAACCCTCGATGAACTTCTGGCGCTCTTTCGCCATCAGCTCACGTTTCTTCTTGCCGGCCGCTTTGCGGAGATTGTCAGCCTCGGCCAGGGTGTACCCCGCGAACTTCTGACTGAACCTCATCATCTGTTCCTGGTAGATCATCAGGCCGTAGGTATCGCCCAGAATCTCTTCTTCGTCCTGATGGTCGTAGCTGATCTCCTGCTTCTTGTTCTTCCGATCCGCATAGTCGGTGTGCATGTTCTTGGCCATCGGACCAGGTCGATACAAGGCCACCAGGGCAGCGACATCTTCGAACTCGGTAGGACCCATCCGACGGATGAGCGCCCGCATCGGTGGGGATTCCAACTGGAATACCCCGATGGTGTTTCCCTGCTGAAGAAGCTCATAGGTGGGCGGGTCGGCAAGATCGACCTCGTCAATATTGAGATCGATTCCGTGAACTTGTTTGACCAGTGTGATCGTGTCGCTGATCACATCGAGGTTGCGGAGACCCAGGAAGTCCATCTTCAGGAGACCGAGTTCTTCAACCCCGTGCATCTCGTACTGAGTGACCACCGGAGCCTCTTCGATGGGCTTGTCCTTCTCCGGCTTTCGCTGGATTGGCATGTACTCGGTGAGCGGGTCCTTCGTAATCACCACAGCTGCAGCGTGTATGCCGTCGGAGCGACGAAGCCCTTCCAGTCCCTTGGCCACTTCCACCACCGCCGCAACATCGGCGTCGGTCGCCACCATGTCGCGCAGCTCCTTGGCCATCCCGAAGCCGTCCTTGTACTTCTCGGACTCTTCGAAGCAGTACTTCAGGGGCGTATCGCGCCCCATGATCAACGGCGGCATGGCCTTGGCAACCCGGTCGCCAACTGCATACGGATAGCCAAGGACCCGTGCCGCGTCACGCACTGCGGCCCGCGCCTTGATCTGGGAGAACGTGACGATCTGGGCAACCCGGTCCCGCCCATACCGCTCGGCGCAATACCGGATCATCTCGTCACGGAATCGTGTGTCGAAGTCCATGTCGATGTCGGGCATCGAGATCCGCGACGGGTTCAGGAATCGTTCGAACAGGAGGTCGTACTTGATCGGATCGAGGTCGGTGATCCAAAGGCAGTAGGCCACAGCACAACCGGCTGCGGAACCCCGGCCGGGTCCGACTCGGATGCCGTTGTTACGGGCGTGCGCGATCAGATCCCAGGTGATCAGAAAGTAGGAGGAGAATCCCATGTTCTTGATCGTGTCGAGTTCGTAGGCGAGCCGTTCGACCGTTTCGTCTGTGAGGATGTCTCCCCACCGCTCGCGGGCCCCCTCCATGGTGAGGTGCTGCAAGTACTCATCGGCGCCGGCGAACCCCTCCGGGATCGGAAAGTCAGGCAGCAACGGTTTCCCGAATTCGATCTCGACATTGGACCGCTCGGCGATCCACAGGGAGTTGTCGCAGGCCTCGGGCAGTTCTCGCCACTCGTACCGCATCTCCGCAGCTGTCTTCAGGTAGTGCTGATCTCCGCTGAACTTGAATCGATCAGGGTCGCTGAGCAGGGAACCGGTTTGCACGCAGAGGAGCGCATCGTGGGCGGTGTGATCGTGTTGCTCGGTGTAGTGAGAGTCGTTCGTGACCAGAATCGGCGCCTGAAGCTTGCGGGCGATCTCGATCAACTGGGGATTGGTTGTTCGCTGTTCAGGAATTCCATGATCCTGAAGCTCGATGAACATGTTGTCTCGACCGAAGATGTCCTGTAGCCGGGATGCCTTCTCCAAGGCTGCGGGCTCGTTGCCTTGCATGAGCGCCTGGAGCACCTGGCCGCCGAGGCAGCCAGTGGTGACGATCACACCTTCGCTGTGATCGCTGAGAACGTCCCAGTCCACTCGTGGCTTGTAGTAGTACCCCTCCATGAACGCCCGCGAGGCAAGCTGAATCAGGTTCCGGTAACCGGTGTTGTTCTCGGCCAACGCGGTGAGGTGGTAGTAGAGCTTCTTGCCACCGTCTGTGCTCCCACCGGAGTCGTCCATCTTGCCCCGTCGACTGGGTCGCTCGTGACGAGAGTCTTCGGCCTGGTACAGCTCACAACCGATGATCGGCTTGATGTCCTGGGCTCGACACGCCTTGTAGAAGTCGAGGACGCCGTACATGTTGCCGTGGTCGGTGATCCCCAGGGCCGGCATGCCGTCGGCGGCCGCTTTGGCCACGAGTTCGTCGAGCCGCGCTGCACCGTCGAGCATCGAGAACTCGGTGTGAACATGAAGATGGGTGAACGACGATCCCACAAACGCCCCTTCCGCTCGGGTGAAGACTATCGAAATTACCAGCGTGTCGTTTGAACGGCTCCACGGTTGTCGAGGAACGTTTCGCCCGGTCTGCACTGCGGGTGACCGCCCGGTCACGGTGGGCTCACAAGCTGATGTAAAGGCCCAGGTGGGATGGGTCGCTACCCCCAGCTACCGAGCTGAACTGTGGTGCCGAATATCATCGAGAAAACACGTTGGACAGACGATCATGACGGGGCAGCGATGTAGTACTGGTAACGGTGTTCGGGCATGAAGCCGAGGCGATCGTACAGAGCTATCGCACCATCGTTGTCCGGAGCGACCTGCAACCAGAAGCTCCGTGCACCGAGGGCCCGGGCTTCTGTGGACATGCGGACCAACACCGAAGCGGCGACTCCCATCCGGCGGTAGGCCCGGTGGGTGTACATCAAGCCGATCCCCGCCGCGACCCCATCGACTGCGATCACTCCCCCTCCTACGAGTAGTCCATCTACGGCCACCGATACCACGCGGACGTGACCTCGACATCGTGTGCATTCGATCACGCGACCTGCATCACCGATCAACTCGGCCAACCCGGCAGGAACCGATTCAGACACCGACCATTTGCCTTCAACGGTGACCAAGGGACCGATATCGCCGGCCGTCATCACAATCGCACCGGGGCGGGCGACATAGCCTCGGTCGAGCAGTGCGGCGGCGAGCGGTTCGTTGCCGTCATAGATTTGGAATCTGGGCGCGAGGGACCGCTGCTCGTACCAACCTTCAACCGTTGCTATCTCAGCGGCGTAGCTGCTTTCTGTGGGCCCCTGAGCCCAGCAGCTGTTTGCTCGACCGGTCACCCCTTGATCGGCCCGCAGAATCCAGTCGCCCATTTTGGTGCGCTGCTCCCCTGGCACCATCCGATCACCGAGGTTCTCCAGATCCCAGGAGGACAAGCCCGGGCTCATGTTGTCACTGTCCCCAGCGAGGTGTGCTAGAGGTAGGTGCCGGTCCGCGGTGGCTGTCCGCCCTGTGGAAGCGCCTGTTGCTGTTGCATCTGCTCGAGCTGTTGCCGGGCCGCCATTTGTTGGGCGAACAGGGTGGCCTGGATGCCATGGAACAAACCTTCGAGCCAACCGACCAGCTGGGCTTGAGCGATTCTGAGCTCGGAGTCCGAAGGCACGTCGTTCTCCCCGAAGGGAAGGGCCAAGGAATTGAGCTCGGCGGTGAGGTCTGACGAGAGCGCTTCGCCCAATTCCTCTATCGAGGTCTCGTAGATGTCCTTGAGCCGATTGCGGCCCGCTTCGTCCATCGGGGTGCTGCGCACTTCTTCAAGTAGTTGCTTGATCATCGACCCGATCCGCATGACCTTGGCCGGCTCCGAGATCGCGTTCCGTGGCGCTTCCTCTTCATCCTCGGTGGGCTTGTGATCGACCACCTCAGGGGTTTCGTGGGGAGCCGCGTCGGTCTCGGATTCGGGGGAGGTGCTGTCGCTCATACGGACCCAGCGTATCGATCAAGCCTCAGCCCGCAGGAGTGGCACCACCATTTCCGCAGAGGTGAGCGACCCGTGGCGGCCGATCAGCTGGAACGGGCCCGTGTCGGCTGGATCGAAGAACGAGATCGGTTCGAACGGGCACAAGGCGACATCGCCAAGTCGATTCTCGACGCCGCGTCGAACCACCGGCCCGAACCAGCCCTGGTCGATCATCTGTTCCCGGGTGTAGACCCAGGCCTGACTTCCGTGATGCTCCGCAGCAACGGCTGCGAGATCATCGGCAGCCCCAGCTTCGCAATGCAGCCAACGAAAACGACCTTCACCTGAAAGTCCGGTGACGAGGTCGGCAACGTCTTCTGCAAGGTGCACGACATTGTCGTCACAATCCACTTGTCCGTGATCGGCGGTGACGATGACCTCGGTACCGGAAGGGACTGCGGCGATGACGTCGGCGACGAGGCGATCGGCGAATTGGACCTCGCTGTCGAACACGGAACCGAAGCCGTATTCGTGGGACACCTTGTCGACGCCGTCGTAGTAGGCATAGACGAACTCTTCGCCCTCGCGCACCAGCCGTCCGATCTCGTGGACGAGGGTAGCGAGCGTCCGGTATCCGACCAGATGGGCTCCTCTGAGGTGTGCGGCACTGAATCCGGATCGACGGAAGTCAGCCTTGTTGACCATCGCAATGTCATGTCCCTGGAACGGATCGTAGGGTTGGAGCACGTCGGGTGGCATCTGACGACGAGCGTCGGGGGTTTCTGCGGATCCCCACCGCAGGGTATTCAGGACCTCGCCGTCCACGACCATCCGGTAGCCGACGATGCCGTGCTCTCCAGGCGTGAGGCTGCTGGTCAACGACGTCAATGCGGTAGCGGTAGTGGATGGGGCAACCGTGGTGATCGGGCCACCGGACATCGCATGCAGGGTGGGAGTCACAGCCTGTCGATCCTGAAGCTGTTCCCAGCCGAGGCCATCGAGCACCAGCAACACCCGCTGCTGGGTCGACCCGATTTCTACCGGAAGTCGACCGGTTCCATGTCGGCCTGGAAGCAAATAGGGGACGACGTCGGTGATGCAGCCGGATCCGAAGGCGGGCATCGTTGGTTCTGGTGGTGAGGACACTAAGGGTGAAGGATACGCACCGCCAGGCCCCATGTGGCTCACCCATCACAACCAACGATTCACGCCGGTCCCGTGGTGAGGTCAGGCGGGGGCGGCTACTGACGCTGATCGCAGGCCCGCGACCTCGATCAGCGGGAGGTCCGACAGCGCCATTCGATAGATCGGATCCAGTGGCTGCACTCCATAGCCGACGACCGATGATGTCCACGAGGTTTCCATCTCAACCACGAGCCGAAGCGACACCGAGCCGCCGATCGCCGGCTCCGCGAAAACATGGGTGCACCCGAGCTCGTCCTGCGCACCACGGCGCCACGTCACGCCACGACCAGCACATTCAACGAGCACCGCATCGGTCCCGGCCAGGCTGAGTCTCCAGCGGGACGGCAATGCGGTGACACTGACCGTCATGAGACCATGGCTGTGATGCCCACGGTGCGGAAGGGCCCACCAGTCTTCTTGCACCCAGAACCAGCTCGGTAGCTGAACAAGACTGGACGGACCGGCGTGAACCACCGGTGGAACCGGGGGTGGATCGACCTTGGCTCGGGCGAGTGCAACCAGCTCCGAGAGCGGAACCTCAGGCCCCTCGGGAAATGGGCCATCGGTGGCGCCAGGCTTCAAACCATCGGTGTGCAGCCCCGGCTCCCAACACGTCCGGTTCCACCAGCGACCCGTGGCTGAGAATCGACGCTGCCCCAGCTCGGAGTACACCGCCATCCCCGCGACCCTCGATCCTCCGGGCGTCAGGACATCGACAACCGTTCCGAAGTGATTCTCGAATCCTTCGGCATCAGTCGAATCGATCGGCTCGGCGCTGACCTGGTGGTCCTTGATCACCCGATCGGGAAAGACCGCCGTTGTGGTGTCATCTGCCACGACAAGGCCATAGCTCACATGCTGACACTCGAGCGGGTTCAGGATGAGGCCGTCGGGAGGAACCGAACACGTTGCGATGGCCTCGGCGGTGACACCGTCGCTGACCCCGTAGGCGGAACAGTTCGACCGTGCGGCGGCTGGCGTGCGCAGTCCGACAGGTGCGAGCGCAACGCCGGCACAAACCAGAACACCAGACAACGCTCGAACCACCATCATCCTATTGTATACATTTATTTCGTTTATTTACATCTGAATCGCAAGACTCGGTTATGGACCATCACCGGCTGGTAGTCTGAACGTGATGAGCGGTGTCACGTTCCTACGGCCGCTGGGTTACCCGCCGCCGCCCAGCATCAGGAAACCGACGACCGGTCTGGTCCTCGGGGTCGGCGGACGAGCCGGAATCGCTCATCACGCCGGGGCACTCCATGCGCTGACCTCGTCGGGTGCGATCGACATCGACGACCTCGACATCATCATCGGAACATCTGCGGGAGCGATCGTTGGGTCCCAGCTCCGTTCGGGCGTGACCCCCCACACGATGTACGAGATCGCCATGGACCCCACCGAGGAGGGCGCCCGCCGCCGTGGCGATGACTTCTTCGCTCCCGCGTGGGACTCGGCTATGACGTTGTTCCAACGAAGCATGGGTTCCAGCTGGGTTTTGGGCCGATCGTTGCTTCGCTTCCCGCTGCCGGTGCTTCCCCGTCAGTTGCGTTCGCTGTTCCCGGGCGGGCTCATGCAGCTCTCCGCCCACGCCGATCTCGACGCCCATCTCCCACGGGAGTGGCCCGACAAACACCTGTGGTTGGTCTCAGTCGACATACACACCGGACGTCGGGTGGTTCTCCGAAAGGGCGGTCCTGTCGGAGCGAACCTCCAACAGGCAGCGCTTGCCTCGGCAGCGGTGCCTGGTATCTACCAACCGATTCGGGTCAACGGCCGCACGCTGGTCGACGGCGGGGTTCATTCCAACACCAACCTCGATCTGTTGCTGGGCAAGAACCTCGATCATGTCACCGTTATTGCACCGTTGGGGCTGTCGGCGCTGAGTCCGGTCCCACCACCGCTCGCGGCTGTGCGGCAGTTCGTGCACACCAACTTGTCACGAACGGTCGACGCGCTCCGAGCCGAAGGGACCACCGTGGCGGTGCTCGAGCCATCCGCAGACCTGGCGAGGATCCACGGGGTCAATACGCTCCGGGTCGGCGCATCCGCGGAGATCGCCGAGGCTGCCTATGCCGAGACCATCGATCGGCTGAGCGACCTGGTGCGCGAGATTGACCTTCCGAGCCTTCCCGCTGAACAAGCATCCTGACCGGAACGACCGGGCCGTTGGAACTCGAGAACGCAATCCGAAGCCGCCACATGGTGCGAGCGTTCGATGACCGACCAATCGAGGAATCGCACCTCACCCAATTGCTCGATGACGCCCGACAAGCACCCTCGGCCGGCAATACCGCGGCAACCGAATTCGTGGTGCTCACCGGAGAAGCTCGACAGGAATACTGGAACGTCACACTTCCTGAGGAGCGGAGGGCCGGGTTCACCTTTCCGACACTTCCCGATGCAGGAGCACTGGTGCTGGTCCTCACTCGACCCGAGGCCTACCCGGAGCGGTATTCCGAGATCGACAAGTTCCGGACCGGTTTGGGAGCAGCAACAGACTTGTGGCCGGTCCCCTTCTGGTGGGTCGATGCGGGGGCGGTCATCCAAAACCTGCTCCTCCTTGCCCACGACCGGGGGCTGGGTGCGCTGCTGTTCGGCGCGTTCAGTAACGAACCTGCGGTGAAAGCCGGCCTCGGCATTCCCCCCGATCGCCGGTTGGTCGGTGTCGTCGCCCTCGGCCACCCGGCCTCCGATGCCGGACGGGCCGGTCGTTCAGCGAGTCGACCCCGCCCTCGGATCGAGACGATCACTCACTACCAGCGGTGGAACCCAATCGATCAAGCACGTCGCTGAAGTCCTTGGGAACTTCGCGTGTGAATTCCATCCACTCCCCCGTGGGATGCTGGAACCCGAGGTAGCGGGCATGCAGCATCGGCCGAGCGAGAGGCGCCACCACGCTCGGCACCGGAAGGTTTCCGTACCGATCATCGCCAACGAGCGGGAGTCCGATCGCGTCGGCGTGCACTCGGATTTGATGGGTCCGGCCGGTCTCGAGAACAAAGCGCAGGAGCGCAAGCGGCTCACCGGCGACCTCGACGCCAAAACGCTCCAAGACCTCATATGAGGTCCGGGCCGGTTTGCCATCCGCTCGTACGGTTTGACGGGTGGGGTGACGAAGAGATCTTCCGATGGGTGCATCGATCACTCCCTCATGACTCTGCGGTTCTCCGTGAACGAGCGCCAAGTAGTGGCGACCCACCGTACGGTTGCGAAGCTGATCGGTGAGCTGGAGATACGCGGGCTGGGATCTGGCGACCATCAACAAACCAGACGTTCCCCTGTCGAGTCGATGCACAATCCCCGGTCGCCCTCGCTCGCCAACATCGGCCAGACCCGGGTAGCGGGCCAGGAGCCCTTGTACGAGCGTGCCCATGGAAACACCGGCCCCGGGGTGAACCACAAGACCGGACGGTTTGTTCACCACAATCACATGCTCGTCTGCGAACACGACCTCCACATCGACCGAGGCATCTGCAACGACGTCGTGTGACTCCACTGTCGAAGGGATCGAGAGCTGCTGACCCAAGACAACCCGCTGGGAGGGTTTGGTCACCACGACACCATCGACCGTGACCTGCCCTGCGGCGAGCACTTCGTTGGCGGCCGCACGGCTGACCTCTAAAAGTAGCGAGAGCACCCGATCGATTCTCTGCCCGTCGAGTGAATCGGCTACCTCGAGGGACAGCCGTTCTTCACTGCTCATGACTTGGTGATGGCGTCGTGAGTCTCGCTGGAGGTGATGCCGGCATCTCCGGCGTCACCGTCCTTTGCGAAGAACGAGAAGGCGACTGCAAGGCAAACCGACCCGACGATCGCCATGTCGGCGATGTTGAACACCGGCCACCATTGGAAATCGATGAAGTCGATCACCTTGCCGCTCAGGAACCCGTCGTCAGCGCGGAAGAGGCGGTCGAGGCCATTGCCAAGTGCGCCTCCCGCAATCGCCGAGTAGATGCGCCGCTGGGTCGGCTGCGGGGTTCTGGCGGCCAACCAGATCATGACACCAGCCATGACGAACGAAATCGCGCCGATGAGGGGGCCAAGTCCTTCACCTGTCGAGAACGAGGCCCCCGGGTTGAAGACCAGATTGAACCGGAGGGTCCAGAACAGGTCGACGCAGGCGCCGTCTACCGAGCAGTTGCCTCGTTCCAGGTTGTTCAACGCCAGCCACTTGGTGAACTGATCGATTCCGACGATGGTCAGGACGATCAGGATCGCCTCGAGGAGGCGTCGGCTCGAGAAACCCGGATCGTCTACCGGCGGCTGTTGTCGAACATTGAGGTTTTGTGATCTACGCACCGTTCACTCTCCGGACGGGCTTCGAGACGCGCCTTCGGGATAGCAACGTTATCGACGTAGCAGAAGCCGTAGGTGCCGTCACTGATTCGCGCCACAGCTTCGTCGATCATCTCGATGTGCTCGAGGCGGCCCTTGCGTTCGGCCACGAGTTCGGAAATCTGGACGTTGATGCTCGTTCCCTCGCTCGATTCATCACTGGAGGTGTCGTCGCCTGCTTCGGCTGTTTCGAGCAACAGATCGAGTTGAGCACGGAATTCCTCAACCTGCTCGGCCAGTTCGAGCTTCTCCTGCTGAAGCTGATCCTGACGCGCTGCGAGCCACTTCTTGTCCTTGAGGTACGCAGGCTTGACACCTGCGTTCTTGGGTGCTTCTGCGGTCTTCCTTCTTCGTGCCGGGGCTTTGGCAACCGGGGCGGCCGCCTTCTTCTTGGATGCTGCCTTCTTCGTCGATCCGGCTGCCTTCTTGGCCGAGGTCGTCTTGATCACACGGTCGGCTTTGGGGCCCGTTGCCTTCTTGGCAGGAGCCTTCTTGGCAGCAGCCTTCTTGGCAGGAGCCTTCTTGGCCACCGCCTTCTTGGCAGGAGCCTTCTTTGCCGTGGCCTTCTTCGCAGGAGCCTTCTTGGCCACCGCCTTCTTCTTGGCGGGGGCCTTCTTCGCAGCCGGCTTTGTGGCCGCCGCCTTTTTCTTGGCGGGGGCCTTCTTCGCCGGAGATTTCTTGCTTGCCTTCTTTGCGGTCTTTTTGGTCGTCACCGTTCGGCCTCGGATCGCTTTCGTAGAGCTTCTGCTCGGCGGAAATCGCCAAGTTCTTCCTAAGAGTCGGCGTAGCCTAGTCGGAATTGAGGTCCAACTTCACTCCTAAACTCCCACATTCTGTGGCTGTTGGGCCGTTAGCCTGTCTCAAATGCCTGCGAACTCTGCTGCTCGCTACCCATCTGTGGCCTCAAAGGCCGACATTCCAGCGATCGAAGAGCGCATTCTCGAGCGATGGAGGCAGAACAGGACGTTCGAGTCCACTGTCGAGCGGCCAGCAGGCTCGGAGCCGACGAGCACGTTCGTGTTCAACGATGGGCCACCCTTCGCCAACGGGCTTCCCCACTACGGCCATCTTCTGACGGGCTATGTGAAGGACATCATCCCACGCTTCCAGACCATGAACGGCGCCCGAGTGGAGCGTCGTTTCGGGTGGGACTGCCATGGCCTCCCGGCTGAAATGCAGACCGAGAAGGAGACGGGCATCTCGGGCCGCAAGGCCATTCTCGACTTCGGCATCGACAAGTTCAACGATGCGTGCCGGTCTTCGGTGCTGCGATATACGAGCGAGTGGGAAGAGTACGTGACCCGACAGGCTCGGTGGGTCGATTTCCAGCACGACTACAAGACCATGGACCTGGACTACATGGAGTCGGTCATGTGGGCGTTCAAACAGCTCTGGGACAAGGGTCTGCTCTACCAGGCCGATCGGGTCATGCCCTACTCATGGGGTGCCCAGACCCCGCTCAGCAACTTCGAGATCCGGCTCGACGATGCAACCCGACCACGCCAAGACCCTGCGGTCACGGTTGGGTTCACCCTTGAACCTCGAGACGGTGATCCGGGCGAGCTGCGCATGCTCGCATGGACGACCACCCCTTGGACATTGCCGAGCAACTTGGCCCTCGCGGTCGGCCCCGACCTCGCCTACGTCGTCGTGCAGCACGAGAATCAGCACCTTGTGTTGGCCGAAGGCTCACTCGACCGGTACGCGAGAGAACTCGGTGATGACCCCTCCATCGTGGCCCGCTTCGCAGGTTCCGAACTCGCTGGCCGGCGATATCAGCCGCTGTTTCCTTACTTCGCCGACAACCCCAACAGCTTCGTCGTCCTCAGCGCCGACTTCGTAGAGTTGGGCGAGGGCACCGGCGTGGTTCACATCGCCCCGGGATTTGGGGAGGATGACCAGCGCATCTCGACCCAGGCTGAAATCCCTCTCGTGGTTCCGGTCGACGACGCCGGCCAATTCACGTCCGAAATCACCGAGTTCGCTGGTCTGAACGTGTTCGACGCCAACCCCAAGGTGATAACCACGCTCAAAGAGCAGGGTCGAGTTTTCCGACACGAAACCTACGATCACAACTATCCACACTGTTGGCGGACTGACACCCCCGTGATCTACCGGGCGGTTCCCAGTTGGTACGTGCGGGTCAGCGATCTGAATCAGCGTTTGCTCGACGCCAACCAAGAGATCAATTGGATTCCCGAGCACATCCGTGATGGCCAATTCGGTCGGTGGCTCGAAGGGGCCAGGGACTGGAGCATCAGTCGCAACCGATTCTGGGGTGCCCCGATCCCTGTCTGGGTGTCCGACGATCCGGCCTATCCCAGGACCGACGTGTACGGATCGCTCGATGAGATCGAGGCCGACTTCGGCATCCGACCGACCGATCTTCACCGGCCCTTCATCGACGAACTGGTGCGTCCGAACCCCGATGACCCAACCGGCACATCCATGATGCGGCGTGTACCCGAAGTGCTCGACTGCTGGTTCGAATCGGGATCGATGCCCTACGCGCAACTTCACTACCCGTTCGAGAATGCCGAGCGGTTCGAGCAGACCAACCCTGCCGACTTCATCGTCGAGTACGTCGCCCAAACCCGCGGCTGGTTCTACACCATGCACGTGCTCAGCGTGGCCCTGTTCGATCGGCCGGCGTTCAAGAACGTCATCTGTCACGGCGTCGTGCTCGATGCCGAAGGACGAAAGCTGTCCAAGAAGCTCAGGAACTACCCCGATCCCGTTGACATCTTCAACACGGTGGGGTCGGATCCGATGCGCTGGTACCTGGTCTCCTCGCCCATACTCCGAGGCCTCGACACAAGGATCGAAGCCGATGATTCCGGCGTACGGGAAGTCGTGAGACAGGTTCTCAATCCGTTGTGGAACACCTATAGCTTCTTCACGCTGTACGCAAACGCCTCCTCGTACGAGGCCAGCTTCGGTACCGACAGTCCCAACGTTCTCGACCGCTACATCCTTGCCAAGACATCAGAGTTGATCGCGGCGGTCACCAAGGCTCTCAACGACTATGACCTGGCTGGAGCGTGCATCCACGTCACGGCCTATCTCGACGCTCTCACCAACTGGTATATCCGGCGCTCTCGAGAGCGGTTTTGGAACACCCAGGCAGGCGCAGAGCTCGACACAGATGCCCTCGACACCCTCTACACCGTGCTTCTCACCGTCATGAAGGTGGCTGCCCCCCTGCTGCCGATGCTGACCGAGGAGATCTACACGGGCCTCACCTCCGAGGACGAATCCGTTCACCAGCAAGCATGGCCCTCGGCTGAGGACCTGAGACCAGACCCAGATCTCGTGGCGGCGATGGATGCGGTACGAAGCGCAGCGAGCGCAGCACTGTCGCTCCGCGAAGAACTCGGCATACGCGTCCGCCAACCGCTCCAGAGTGTCACCGTGGCCGGTGACCGACAGGAATCAATGGCCCCCTTCGCCGATCTGCTCGCCGACGAGATCAACGTGAAACAGGTCGAGTTTTCCACCGATGTGGGTCGCTTCGGCCTGTTCAGGATGGTGCCAAACGCTCGCGTGCTCGGCCCCAGAATCGGCAAGCAAGTCCAGGCTGTCATCAAGGCCGCCAAAGCAGGCGAATGGACCGAGAACCCCGATGGGACCGTCACGGTCGCCGACATCACGCTTCGCGACGGCGAGTTTGATCTCACGCTGACGCCGGCCGAAGGAGTGGTCGCAGCGCCGCTCCCGGGCAACGACGCCATCGTGGTGCTCGACACCAATCTGAGTTCGGAGCTCGTGGCCGAAGGAACCGCCCGAGATCTGGTTCGAGCAGTGCAGAATCACCGCAAAGAGGCGGGCCTCGAGGTCACCGACCGCATCGTGCTCTCGGTGTCTGGTGATCCGGACCTGCTCGAAGCGATCAGCGACAACATCGCTTGGATCGAGGAGCAGGTGCTGGCAGTCTCGAGTTCGTTGGACGCCAGTGCCGCTGAGGGCGACTACCGAGCGACTGCGGCCATCGAAGGTGGAGAGGTCACGATTGGTTTCAGCACGTCAGGCTGAGGCCTACTTGTTGCGCCGGCCGAACCAGCCGCCACCGCTCTCCTTTTCGCCTTCATCGCTCAGGAACCGGTTGAGGGTCTCGTCCTCGGAGTCAGGTTGTTCCCCTCCGGTCATCTGGCGAAGTTCGTCGAGGAACGGATCGTCTGGAGGGAGATCCTCGATGCGTGCATCGGGGTGAAGAGGCCGATCGGGATCGGGCACCGACCACTCGCTGTCGCCGACGGGATGTGACGCGAACGCCGGGCCCGATTCGACTCCGGGATCGGCTGCCTCTGGCGCAGGCGGAAAATTGGGGTCGGGCTCAGAGATGAACTCGGGTGACGCAGTAGCTTCAGGTGCGGGCGGAAACGGCGGCGCTGACTCGAAGACTGGCGGCGGAGGCACCGACTCCTCGAATGGTGACACAGCGGTGTCCATCGTCGGTTCTGACTGGAAAATCGGCGCCGGCATGTCCGCTGAACCGGTGTCCACCGGCGGAGCGTCGACCGCCTCGGGCACAGCCGTGTCCCGCAACCTCGAAACCCTGCTGGCCAATCGGCTCCGAGCCTGCTCAGCCAATCCACCCAGGCCAGCTTGGCTTTCGTCAGAACCCGATTCCTCCGCAAAGGGAGACTCTACGTCGATGCCAAGACCCTCCGGGTCCGAAACTGGCTGCTCGGCCTCAGCGGACAGATCTGAGTACGCCGCAGGGTCGGCTGTCTCTGGAACTGACGAGAAGACCGAGTCAGGAGTGACCGACGCTGCAATGCCGGACCCGGTATCGGGGTCGACGTAGCCGCCGGTGGTGAATGGGTTCTCGCCAACGGCCGGATCGGGCATGGTCCCGTTCTCAGAGCCGAAGTGCTGCCAGTCCTCCGCAGGCGGTACCGAGCCATCAGGATCCGCTGATACGACAGCGGCTTCGGTGCCCTCGTCGGCTGGTCCTGCGAACGACTGGTTGCTGTCGATCGCGGCCGCGAACTCCTCAGCCGGGGTGGCGTGTTCGAACCCCGGAGTCGACGGGTCCAGATCGGCATCGTGTTCTGAGGCGTCAAGACCGAACATCGAAGTGCCGGGCTCATCCACTTCGTCGGTGTCGAGGTCGTCGCCAAGGTCGGCGTCGACGTCACGGTCGGGTTCGGGTTCGGGTTCGGGTTCGGGTTCGGTGAAGGCGAATTCGGCAGCCTGCTGTTGGGCTGCATCCACTTCTGAGCTCAACGTACCGATCGAGTGACTGTCGATCGAGAGGGTGGTGAGTTCTTCTGGGTCGAGCAGCCCGATCTCGGCCGGCTCTGGGGCATCGGTTTCGGCCAGGAGCTCGGGATCGTCCAGCACTGCGTTGAGTTCGTTGAGAGCGCTACGAACGCTTTCTCGTCGACCCTCGAGAAACTGCTCGAATCGGTGAACATCGGCGCTGAGATCGTCTCGGCTTCGTTCCAGCGTCGATATTTCCACCAGGAGTTCATTCCGACGAATCCCCTGTTCGGAGAGCAGTTCTTCTTCGATTGCAGCCTTGCGCGTCTCGGCGTGCTCGAGCGCATCGGCGAGGAGCTGGGCGCGCTCGCTCTCGGCATCTGCGAGCATTTGTTCGCGCTGGGCATGGGCCTCGCCCTTGAGTTCCTTGGCCTCGGCCCTGGCCCCGGCCATGATCGAATCGGCCTGCCCAGTGGAGTCGCGACGGACCTCTTCGGCCTTCCGTTCGGCTTCACGGATCGTCTGGTCAGCGGTGCGCTGCGCCAGCAGCAGAGTGTTGCGAAGGGTCTGATCGAAGTCTCCGTCAGGGGCCTGAGCAGTGACGGCTTGATCAGCACCCATGGCCTGCCCGGCGATGGCGCTGGCCCGATGAGTTGCCTCATCAGCGCGCTCGTTTGCCTCGGCGAGCTGCTGTTGCAGGGTCTCGATTTCGTCGGCCAGTGGGGCCAACGTCTCGAGGACCCGGTCTACCTGAGATTTGCTGTAGCCGCGCATCTCTTCTTCGAACTTCACGGTCGGAATCTGGCGTAGAAGACGCAGTTTGTCGCTACCAACACTCATGATCGTCAGCCTAGTGGTGCCGGAGCGGTCGATCAGGCCAAGTGACGCGGATTCAACGACAGAAGAGCGCCTGCAACACGATGAGCGCGAGGAACACCACAATGAAGTCGGCGCCGATGCCGCCGACGGCACCTGGCATCGGTGGAACGGCCCGGCGGAGAGGCATCATGACAGGTTCGGTGACGCTGAATGCGAGCTCTCGGACCTGCATCATGATGCCATCTGACCGGGCCGGAAAGAATGACAACGCGATGCGGAGATAGAACATGAACGAGAAGAGCAGGATGACCGTGCAAAGGATCGATGTGATCATCAGCGATCGAAGCCACGCTCTTGCATCCGGCGACGGTCATCGGCACTCACGTCGATCCCGGCTGGGGTGAGCAGATACACGTTGGCGGCAACCCGCTCCATTCCCCCGGCCAGCACGTAACACACTCCGCTGGCGAAGTCGACCAACCGGCGAGCAACCGGCTTCTCAACCTTGGTCAGGTTCATGACAACGGGCGCACCGGCACGGAAGTCATCGGCTATGCGGCTGGCGTCATCAAACGAGGACGGGATGTGCAGGCGGGGTTTGGCGTGCGTTACCACGTGGGACTTCGGCTCCTCGGTAGATTGTCTGGACCTCAATTGCGAGGCCCCATCGATTGAATTCACGGCGGCGGGTTCGGCGTGGACCGCATCACCGAAGGCGGCGGCGCCCGAGGCCGGTGTGGCGGAGGGGGGCATGGCCTCTTGAGGGCTTGGCGCGTGTTCTTCAAGAGCGGTGGACCCAAAGGCTCCGGTCGTCTGAGGTTCGGTGGTCCGACGCTCCAATCCGTCAACTACCGAGGCTTCCTTCGCTCCACCGAGAGCTTCAGGGATCGGGCCTGTCTCACTGGGGATCGGACGAAGCGGGCGGACCGCACCCACGCCACCCATTTCGTTCATTTCACTGTCGGCGCTGAATCCGAACGAGGTCTGATCCTCGCTCAACCGATCGTCGAGGGCGATTGTCTTGTTCGACCCGCGGCGGGGTTGTTCTTCTTCTTCGTCGTAGTACGCCTCGTCGTCGTACATCTGGTCGTCGTCATCGAGTCCCAGAAACGCCATGACGTTCCGAAACACAGCCATGGACGGTCCTTTCGCAGCAGAGGGTACAGATCAGGGCAGATGCCCGGCACCACCGTAGCGTCTCAGATGACCGCCGTCGGTGCAATCCGGTGCTGATGACCGACGAGGGGCTCGGGGCATCGTTTGGGTTTCAAGGACGAGGGCCAAAGATGGCAGACCCGATTCGCACCATGGTGGAACCCTCGGCAATCGCGACCTCGAAGTCACCGCTCATGCCCATGGAGCACACGTCGAGCCCAAGGCTGTCGACCGAGGCGCGGCACTCGGCAAAGACCGGGCGAGGATCACGCGTCGTGTCGGTGAAGCCCATCGTCATCAGGCCTCGCACATCGAGACCAACACTGAAGCCGCTCTCGACCATTCTGGCGATCTCGGCCGGAACGATGCCAGACTTTGTGTCCTCGCCGGTGAAGTTCACTTGGATCAACACCGAAGAGCCCGGCCGACGTTTGGCGATCTCTGCCAGCACGGCCTCTCGGTCGACGCTGTGCCAGAGGTGCACAGTGGCCGCGATCTTCTTCACCTTGTTGCGTTGAACCGGCCCGATCATGTGCCACCGAGGTGCCAGGCCAATCTCGGACAGTTCGGACGCCTTGGCCTCGAGTTCCTGGGCATAGTTCTCACCGAGGTCGTGACATCCTGCGTTCACCGCATCGGCGGCGACCGACGCACTGAATCGTTTGGTGACCGCCACCAGCTCAACCACCTGACCCGGGGCGCGCGCAGCATCGATTCGTTGGCTGAGGACGGCGAGCCGGTCCGAGATTGTTTTCACGCGCTCAAGTATGGAGCAATCGGGCCACGGTCAACATACGGCCCGAGGAGCGATCGTCGCCTCCGGTGCGGTGACTGAAGTACTGGGGATCTGCGGTACTCGGTGGACGCGGCGGTGGCCGAAACCCCGACCTGACCAGCGCCAACGCAACCCCGGCGAACAGATCGAGAGACTCGGTGCCGGACTCGGTGCGGGACCGAACCGCATCGCCGTATCTCTCGGCAAGCGGTACGAGGTCAGCGCCCGAGAACTCGTAGCTGTCGGGGCCGATGCACGGCCCACAATAGGCAAGACGAGTCCCGTCGGGAACTGCATCGAGAACCATCTGGCAGCCTTTCTCGACGATGCCGGCAAGCAGACCTCGCCATCCGGCGTGCACCATCGCCAATGCGGTGTTGGGCCCGTCGGAGGCAGCGATAACAACCGGGGCACAATCGGCGCTGCTGATGGCCAGCGCGGGCCCGATTTCGGTGGTGAACGCGCCGTCGGCTTCGGCGCCGGAGAACTGGCCGGGTTGTTCGACCGTGATGATCCTGTCGCCGTGGACTTGCCGTAGCCATGTGAGACCGGCGGTATCGGACAAAAATCGGTCCAGATTGGACGGGAACGAGGGTTCTGTGACGCGCAACGAACCGTCGCTGCGATCTGACATCTGAATCGAGAGGTCGACGAAACCGAGCCGCTCAGAGATCGTGCGGGCCACTGCGGCCCTGTCCTACTTCAGGAAGCTCGGAACGTCGAAGTCGTCGTCGAGATCGTCGTCATCGTTGGCGAAGACGTCGATGGCCTGACGGGTGCGTCCCTGATCGGCAGCGCCGGCGTTGTCGTCGAGGAAGGCGTCGTAGCGGCCGCCGGCACCGGCATTCCCGCTGGCCCGTGAGGCCCCGCCGCCCGGGGCGCCGTAGGAAATGGTTCGATCGGGACTGGGCTCGCCATCCCAGCGGTCGAATCCAGCGGCGATGACCGTCACACGGATTTCTTCGCCCATGTTCTCATCGACCACGGTTCCAAAGATGATGTTGGCCTCGGGGTGGGCCACGTCGTGAATGATTTCGGCCGCTTCGTTCACCTCGAACAAACCGAGCTCGCTGCTGCCGGCGATGGACAGCAAAATGCCGCGGGCGCCTTCGATCGAGGCCTCGAGCAGAGGGCTGGCGATCGCAGAGCGGGCGGCGCTGAGCGCACGGCCCTCACCGGCAGCCTGACCGATGCCCATGAGAGCCGAGCCTGCGTCGGACATGATCATCCGAACATCGGCAAAGTCGGTATTGATCAAACCCGGCGTGGTGATCAGGTCAGTGATCCCGGACACACCGGAGAGCAGAATTTCGTCGGCCATCTTGAAGGCGTCGATCATGCTCGTACGTTCATCGGCGATGGAGAGCAACCGGTCGTTCGGAATGACGATCTGGGTATCGACCTTTTCCTTGAGACGAGCAATGCCGCTCTCAGCCTGGGTTGCGCGTCGTCGGCCTTCGAATCCGAATGGACGCGTCACAACCGCAATGGTCAGCGCGCCCTGGCTCTTGGCGATTTCGGCGATGACCGGAGCGGCTCCGGTCCCGGTGCCACCACCTTCACCCACGGTGATGAAAACCATGTCTCCGCCGTCCAGAGCAGCAGAGATTTCTTCTCGATGTTCCTCTGCGGCCTGCTGACCGATTGCGGGATCGGAGCCAGCCCCAAGCCCGCGGGTGAGCTCCCGTCCGATGTGGATTTTGGTCTCCGCATCGTTCATGAGGAGAGACTGGGCATCAGTGTTCACCGAGATGAACTCGACACCGCGCATTCCAGCGTCGATCATTCGGTTGACGGCGTTACAGCCACCGCCGCCGACGCCGACGACTTTGATGACCGCCACATAGTTCTGTGTGTTCATTCCGATGCGAGTCCTTATCTCCGGTTAGTGATGGGTTCCATGGGTGATGGACAGATCACAGGGTGTAACGCTAGTGCGTAGCGAGGTGCTTCGCAGTGCTCTCGACAAGACCCCGTGCGTGGACTGCCATTCGTGAGACTTTCGCTGAGAAATTCCTGTGAATGACACACATCGAGCGATGTGCTCTGTCCGTGAACGATGTCTTCTTTGAACACGTATTCCTATGAACACTCTGTCAGATCGGCCAGACCGTCCCGCGGATTACCTTTTTCACCAATTCGAGACACAGCCGGTGCCGACGGAACGGTCAGGTCGATCTCGTGGACGCACCGCAAATCGACTGACAACAGCAAGGTTTCGAGACTGACAACCTTTGCTGCCAGCTGATCATCATCGCCGAGCACAGCCCGACCACCGTCCCGCATTCGAAGAGCCAGCTGATCCCCGGTCACGATCACCTCGGTGACCGCTGATCGGACCGGCGGGGTGAGCTCGCCCATGAGCCGGAGAACTGCGGTGGAGCCCGGAGGTGCCGGATCACCGGGCACCCCGGTGGCCTCCAGGCCGATCACGGGTAGGAAACCGTCAGGCGGATCCACGGTTGTTCGAACCTGTCGACCGTCATCGTCCACCAGGACAAATCCGCCGTTGGACCGAAGGGCCATAGTGGGCTCGCGTTCGGTCACGACGATCTCGACGCCTCCGCTGAGACTCCTTGTCACGGTGGCCGATTTGATCTCAGGGATCGCCTCCACCCGCTCGATCGTGGCATCGATCGGAAGGTCGACCAAGGGAGATCCGATCTCCACCGCAGCAGCTGCAACGATCAGGTCCTCGTCCACTGTCTCGGCACCTCGAACGACCACGCCATCGATCGCCATCAACGGTGATCGGATCAGGCCGATTCCTGCCGCGGCGGCGACCGACAAAGCCAGCAACACGATGACAACACTCTTGCGTCGCTGCCTGCGCGCCCGCCGCACCTCCTCGGCGCGAGCAGTCAGGTTCCTGGCCCCCAGCTGAGATCGACCGCCGACTCGCCCCGCTTTCTCTCGTGAAGATCGGTTCGGTTTGGCGCCCTTGGGACCGGGCCTTTTCCGTTTTGCGGCCTTCTTCTTCGCGGGCGATTTTCTCGCCGATGTCTTTCTCGTCGCTGCGGCCGTCTTCTTCGCGGTCGACTTCTTCTTGGCAGCCTTCTTCTTTGCGGTCGCAGCCCTCTTCCTGGGCCGCTGTTTGGTTGAGGAGCTCATGAGTCTTCCTTTTCGGTGGCTACAGCTCGATCGGTGTCGAATCCGATCAGCCGGTTCTCAACCTCGAGGTCTACGCCGAAGCGTTGCTTGACCCGTTGCTGCACGAGGGAGATGAGGGTTGCGATGTCGTCGGCACTTCCGCCCGGTTCGGCCTGGATGAAGTTTGCGTGTTTCTCCGAGATCCGGGCCGTCCCGACCCGATACCCCTTCAGCCCGCATTCGTCGATCAGACGGCCGGCCGAGTCGCCCGCCGGGTTGGCGAAGACCGATCCGGCGTTTTGTCCTCCGGGCTGGTTCGCCCTGCGCCAGGCGACGATCTCGCTGAGTTCGACGTCGCCGTCATCTCCGTCGGCGACGGCGAGTTGGAGTTGGGCAAACAGCACGACATCGTCGTCTCGGATCGCACTCCGCCGATAGCCGAACTCGCACTCGTCGGCGGACCACAGGGTCGGCCCACCGGATGCCATGTTGTAAACAGACACGTGCCGAACCGAGGCAGCCATATCGGAGCCGTGACCGCCGGCATTCATTCGCACCGCTCCCCCAACCGAGCCCGGCACACCAACGGCCCACTCGAATCCGGTGAGACCAGCGGCAACGACTTGCCGGGCGACGCGGGGCAACATGCACGCACCACCGAGGATCACGGTGCGCTGCCCATCTACCGCTTCGCCAACCTCGACGGTTGCGAATTCGGCACCCAGCCGAATGACAACTCCCTCGAAACCCCGGTCGCTCACCAGAAGATTGCTCCCCGCCCCCACGACGAGGAACGGGACTCTCTCGGGGGTGAGGTTTCGCACAACTTCCAAATCATGAACGGAGTCGATATCGACGATCGCCGAAGCCCGACCTCCGACCCGGTAGGTCGAAAGGTCGCCAATCGACCCCTCCGGTTGCACCCGGCCCGGCAGCTGCTCGACCAGCTCGTCTATGAACGAGCCGCTACCCACCGCGGGACTCCAGTTCGGTCAGGACCTGCTCCGCGATCGCCGGCAAGTCTCCGGCGCTGAGCAACAGGCACAGATCCCCGGCCTCGGCCACCGCAGCCAGTGCGGGTGCGACCTCTTCGATGGATCCCACGTGGGCGACCTCGAGCGACGGGGCGATGCGGCGGAGATCGTCGAAGACCAGTTTCGATGAGATTCCGGGGCGTGGCGCCTCCCCCGAAGGGAAGATGTCGGTGATCACCACCGAATCCGCAGTGGCGAGGGCGTGGGCATAGGTTTGCCAGAGCGCCTCGGTCCTGCTGTATCGGTGGGGCTGAAAGGCCACGTGCACGCGGCCATCACATACTTCTCGGGCCGCCCGGACGGCCGCAAGGATCTCACCGTGAAGGTGGGCGTAGTCATCGACAACCTCGACTCCGGCTCCAACCCCTCGCCGCTCGAACCGGCGACCGACGCCGGCGAAGTCGGACAATGAAGCGGCCGCGGCTGCGGTGTCGAGACCGAGCGCGTCGACAACCGCAAGGGCGCCGGTGAGGTTGAGCGCGTTGTGAAGGCCCGGCAGTCGGGGCGTCACGCCCACGACGTGCGAGCCAATGTGAACCTGGGATGTTGGCGGGCTGAACCGAAGGTGCACATCGGAGTCTTCTCGGTCGCCGTACACGGTGAGATCCGCACTCAGCTGCCCGGTCCGTGCGAGAGAAGCCAGCACCCCCGGGTCGGCACCGCAGACGACTGCGTGGTTGAGGTCTGGCTGTCGGATGAATTCGTCGAAGGCGTCGAACAGCCCGGCCTCGCCCCCGTAGAACTCGAGATGATCGGGCTCAATGTTCGTCACAACACCCACTTGGGCGACAAGTTCTATGAACGTCCCGTCGCTCTCGTCGGCTTCAACCACCAGAAGCCCACCCGGTTCGCCCAGTACCGCGCCGGGCACAGCTTGATCGATACCGAGCATCTTTCCGCCCACGATGGAGGTGACGTCCGCTCCCGCTCCGAGCAGTGCCGCAGTCGTCATGGATGATGTCGTGGTCTTGCCGTGAGTTCCGGCTACTGCGACCGTTCGGTGAGCCCGGGTGATCGCC
>JBLYYW010000085.1:0-4891 GCA_048550155.1 Acidimicrobiales bacterium
ATCTGGGGACGCAGAATCACCCCGGACGAAGCGCTCCTCGACTACCTCGGAGCGCACGGTCTCGACCGCATAACCGGTCGCCTGGCCAGCACTGGCATCATCGATGTGGTCACCACAGCCGCAGTCGGTCTGCGAGATTTGATGGCGTTGGGCAAGATCCGTCAGATCGCCGACCGCCGTGAAGGTGATCTGGTCGTGGTTGACGGTCCCGCAGCTGGTCATGCGATCTCGTTCCTTCGGACGCCGTTCGGGTTGGCACGGGCAAGCCTCGGTGGCCCGGTCCACAGCCAGGCGATTTCGGCTCTCGAGTTCCTGAGCGACGAAGCCAGGTGTCGGGTTCAGCTGGTGTGTGTTCCCGAGGTCACGCCGGTGACCGAGTGCATCGACACCGCCTATGTGCTGGAGGACGAGGTTGGGGTGGCACTCGCCCCAGTTGTGGTCAACCAGGTCGTGGAACCGTTGAAGGGGCTCATCTCAGCCGCCCGAACCGCCCACCTGCCAGAACACGCCCGGTCTGTCGTGGACTACCGCATCCGGCGCTCGCGGGTTCAGGAGAGCCAGCTCAGCCGTCTCGCCGAGGGGCTTCCGCTGGATCAAATCCATCTTCCCCAGCTGCTCACCGCGGCCGTTACTCCCGACCACATTCATCGACTGGCAGATGCGTATGCCTAGGCACAGTTTGTCGTTGGAAAAGGCCGATGCGGTCGTTCTTCTGGGTGCAGGCGGAGTCGGCAAGACCAGCACATCGGCGGCTCTGGGCATAGCCGCCGCACGGGCCGGGCGTCGGGTCGTTGTCCTCACCGTCGACCCCGCTCGTCGGTTGGTGGAGACGCTCGGCCTCGGATCCACCTACCCATCCGAAATCGTGGAGATCACCGAAATCGGAGGACTGCGCTCCGGCTCGCTACACGCCACGATGCTCGATCCAGGTCACACACTCACTTCTCTGGTCGACGAGTTTGCGCCGTCGCCGGCTCGAGCAGCGGCGATCCACCGAAACCGTCTGTTCCAGACCCTGGTCACGTCACTCTCTGGGTTGAGCGAGTACATGGCGGCGGAACGGTTTCGTCAGCTACTGCTCGATCCCCGCTTCGATCTTGTCATCGTGGACACCCCTCCGGCCCAGAACGGAGTGGATGTGCTCGACGCTCCAACCCGCATGACCGAGCTGCTCAACCATCGGCTCTATCGCACGCTTTTGGCGCCGCGAAGAGGAATCCTTCGCACGCTCAACGCCGCGACGCACCTCGCGGCCCGAGCGATCGGAAAGGTTGTGGGCGCCACCCTGTTGTCCGATGTGATCGAGTTCTTCGCTCTCTTCGAGGGGATGGACCGCGGATTCGGCGAACGAGCCGCCGACGTCGATGCCCTCCTGGCGTCGCCCCGAACCCGCTTCGCACTTGTCAGCACCGCCCGGCCCGAACCTCTTCGTACCGCAACTTGGTTGAGCGATCAGCTGCGCGACCGAGGCATCGTTCCCGATGCGCTGGTGATCAACAGAAGGATCGAGGCAGTTCCCGAGCCAGCCGGCCTGCTCCACGAATCACTTCGTACCGCCATCAGCGACCACAACGCTGTTGCACATAGCGAGACCGAGGTCCTGGCCGCATACTCGGTGGCGAGGGGCTACCCCCTGGTGGACATCTCCGAGTGTGACCAGGAGGAACCGTTGGAGGCTCTGGTGGAAATGGCCGCATCGCTCCAATGAGTCACTTGGTCGGGTTGGGGAGATTTGAACTCCCGACCTCCTCGTCCCGAACGAGGCGCGCTACCAACCTGCGCCACAACCCGTGTTGTTCTGGTCAAGGCTAACTGCCCAGACCCTCGAACAGCGTGCCTTTTTCGAGCAGAGTTGATGCCAATGACCTCAACCGCAACGGATCGAGCGGTTTCACCAACCAGCCGTCGGCACGTGATTGCTGGGCGATGTAGGTGTCGGATGACTTGTCGAGCAGAAGCGCCACCGGACGCTTGGTCAGCCGGTCCATTCCTTCCTCCTGACGGATGGCAAGGCACGACGCAACTCCGCCCATGTTTCCGATCTGCAGGTCCAGAATCACCAGGTCTGGGTCCTTCTGCTCAACCACTGGCAGCACGTCTTGGCCCTTGCGCACCCGGTAGACATTCGTATCGTCGCTGGCCAGCGCCGCATCGATGGTGGCGAAGAGCTCGTCTGAGTCGGTTGCAAGCAGCACGTCTGTCACCGTGCGGAGGTTACCAGCCATCGCAGTACCATGTGGCGTTGACATCGCCCTGGCGACGGCGCTGAAGTGGAGGGCACCGTGCTCGAAATTAACATCGAAGAAAATGAGGAGTACACCCTCATCCAACCATCGGGGGAACTCGACGCGTACACGGTTGGGACCTTCCGCGAAGCTCTGGCTCGACTTGCCGAGCAGGGTGATCTCCTGATCGACCTCTCGCAGGTGTCGTTCATGGACTCCGCGGGCCTCGGAGCCCTCATCGGAGGTATCCGGCTGTCTCGAGAAACCGAGAATGCTGTTGCGGTTGCGTGCAACAAACCCCAGCTCGTGCGCCTGCTCCACACCACGGGGTTCGACCGAATCGTGCCGGTCTCCGACAGTGTCGAGGAAGCCGAAGACGCCCTTCTGGCCTCTGACGAGGACTAGCTCAGCACTGGGCCTATGACCGTCGTCGAGGCTGCCCAATCCGAATATGACCGGAAGCGGCTCGTTTTCGCGATCCTGATCGGCGGCACGATCACCTCGCTGGCGCTTGGCACAAGAGCTACCTACGGGCTGTTTCTCGACCCCGTGATCGAGACCATCGGAACCGGCCGAGCACCGTTTTCGCTGGCGATCGCGGTGCAGGCCATCGTCTGGGGAGCCGCTCAGCCAGTCGCAGGGGCAGTCGCCGACCGTTTCGGCACAGCGCGGGTACTCGCGGCCGGCGGAGTGCTTTTTGCGGGCGCGTTGCTGCTCATGTCCACTGCCACAGCATCCGGGATGGTGATGCTTTCGGCCGGCTTCTTGGCGGGGTTGGCGATCGCCTCGGCCAGCTTCGCAGTGGTGCTTTCGGCGGTTGGACGAATGGCCCCGCCAGGGCGACGGTCACTGGCATTGGGAGTCGTCAGCGCCGCCGGATCCATCGGCCAGTTCGTGTTGATACCGGTCACCCAGGGACTCATCGACAGGGCGGGCTGGCAGACCGCTGCTGTGGCACTTGGGCTGGGCTCGCTGGCCATCGTGGTGCTCTCACCAGGGCTTCGGGGCCGAGCGGTCGACCAGCAGTCTGCGGCCGAGACCGCCGCTGGCAGACCGCTGAAGGCCGATCTTCGACGGGCCGCATCCAGCCGTTCGTACTGGTTGCTGAACCTGGGTTTCCTGGTATGCGGCTTCCATGTGACGTTCATCGGCACTCACCTACCTTCCTACGTGGGAGAGATCAATGTCCCCAAAGCGGCAGCCACCACGGCGCTCAGCCTGATCGGGCTGTTCAATGTCTTCGGGTCGCTCTTGGCTGGCTGGCTGGGAGATCGGTTCCACAAGGCCAAGCTGCTGGCCGGACTGTACGGATTGCGGGCGGTCTCCATCGCTGCGTTCGTTCTCGCCCCGTCGTCGACCCTGAATACCGTGCTGTTCGGGGCTGCCATCGGCACGCTGTGGCTCTCAACGGTTCCGCTCACATCGGGGCTGGTCAACCAAATGTTCGGCACGACCAACGCGGGTGCTCTTTTCGGGATCGTGTTCTTCAGCCATCAGGTCGGAGCGTTCGTGGGCGCCTGGTCGGGCGGATATTTCAGTGACCACACCGGCTCCTACGCCCCGGTGTGGTGGGCGGCCGTTGGGCTCGGCGTGATGGCAACGATCGCAAACCTCGGGGTGGACGACGGTCCGGTCCCGGACCCGCCGGATCGAGTGGGTGCCCGGCTTGTACCCGGCGGAGCCGCCGCGACGGTGATGATTGCGGTTGGAATGACAGCCGCGGTGAGCACTGCAGCGGCGGCCGATACCGACGATTCGTTCGTGGTCCCGTCCTATGTGTGCGGCATCGTCGGGCACGGAACCGGCGACCCTTAGGAGAGATACACATGCAAATTGCCATCCCCCTCTTTGATCGACTCACCGCGTTGGATGGGATCGGGCCCTATGAGGTGTTGCAGCGCCTGCCCGACGCTGAGGTGGTTTTCGTTGCCGAGCGGTTGGGCGAGGTTCGCACCGAGAACGGGTTTCTCGGCCTGACCGCAGATGCCGTGTACGCCGACGTGCCGTGTCCGACCGTCGTTGTGGTTCCTGGCGGAGTGGGCACGCGTGCCGTTGTTGCCGACGACGACCATCCGCTGATCCAATGGGTCAACGATGTTCATGCAACCACGAGATTCACCACCTCGGTCTGCACCGGATCGCTGGTTCTGGCCAAGGCTGGCCTTTTGGACGGGTTGACGGCGGCCACTCACTGGGGTGCCTACGACGCGCTCAACAAGCTCGGGGCCGTGGCCACCGAAGATCGGGTGGTGGAACACCTCTCAGAGCGCATCATCACCGCCGCCGGAGTGAGCTCGGGCATCGACATGGCGCTGCGGTTATCTGAACTGCTCGTCGATGACGTTGCGGCCAAAGCGATGCAACTGATGGTCGAGTACGACCCCCAGCCGCCCTTCGACGCCGGCAGCGTCGACAAGGCCGGCCCCGAGGTCATGGAACGCCTCATCAACTACGCCCAAGACAAGAGCTGACAAGCTGCCAGCGGTAGGACGTCCGGTGTACACCGGCGTCGGCCGACACTCCACCGCTGAGGCCCGAAGGGTCCAACGTCGAGCCCAACTTGCCAACGTGATGCCGTCCGTCACGAAAGGGTTTCTGGCCGGGACGGTCCCTACCGCCAACCTCGACACCATCGCCACAGCCCGCCACCGGCTACGCCACAACCC